>DATBQT010000029.1:0-4584 GCA_036560685.1 Acidimicrobiales bacterium | reverse complement strand
GCGACCTCGTGGGCGACGACCATCGCCACCTGCTGGAGCTCGTCGGTCGACGCCGAAGAGGGGTCGATGAGCAGATTGGTCTCGCGGAACGTGATGCAGCCGAGGTTCTCCATGGCCCCGTACGCGAAGTCGGGGATGGCGACGAGATCGAGCTTCTCGCCGGGGTAGGCGATGCCGAAGTAGTCGGCGAAGAACCGGAGCGAGAAGGCACCGATATCAAGGGCGAAGTCGGTGAGGTGCTCCTTGCCCGGGGCGCAGACGACCGACAGCGGGACGCCGTCGACGTCCACGACGTCGGAGGCGACGAACGGGCCGACCACGAACGCGACGAGGTAGGTCGACATCGACATCGTCGGGCGGAACGCGAGCTCGCGACGGCCGTCATCGAGCGTCGACTCGGACGCAACGGGAGCGTTCGAGTACGCCTCGAGCCCCTGTGGCACGACGAGCGTGACCGCGAAGGTCGCCTTGAAGGCGGGCTCGTCGAAGCACGGGAAGGCCCGTCGTGCGTCCGTCGCCGCCAGCTGGCTGGTCGCGATCGCGCGCTCCACGCCGTGCACGTCGGTGAACGTCGAGCGGTAGAACCCGACGAGGCGGTCGTTGAGCACGCCGGTGAACGTCACCCGGAGCACGGCGCTGCCGGCGGGCAGCTCGTCGACGAACGTGAGCGTCGCGCGGTCCGTTGACTCGTCGAGCGAAGCCGTCGCGGTGCGAGAGGCGCCGTCCGAGAGGGAGGCGGACACCTCGTGGATCTCGAGCTCGACGGCGTTGAGGACCACGGCCCGAGTCGGCTCGGCGACCTCGACGTCGATCTCGACGACGCCGTCGAATCGCAGCGCGTCGAGATCGGGTGCGAGGCGGAGGCGGTACGCGCTCGGGACAACAACCCTCGAGAGCCGATAGCGGGAGTCGACGTCGTCGGTCATGCGCCGGAGGATAAGCCGCTGCCCCTACCCTTGCGCCGTGGAGGAGACGACCAGCGTCGAGATCACGCCCAGACCCGGGCCCGAGCGCCTCGACGTCGTGGGCATCGGCAACGCGCTCGTCGACGTCATCTCGACGGCCGACGAGGAGCTCGTGGCGCGTCTCGGGCTGACGAAGAGCGCGATGACGCTGGTCGACCTCGAGCGCTCCGCGGCCATCTACGAGGCGATGGGACCAGGGCTGGAGATCTCAGGCGGCTCTGCCGCCAACACGATCGCGGGCGTCGCGTCGCTCGGTGGGCTTGCCGGCTTCGCCGGAAAGGTCGCCGACGACGACTTCGGCGACGTGTTCCGCCACGACCTCGAGACCCTCTCGGTCGAGCTCGACCTCGCCGTCTGCGCGCCGTCAGACGGCGGGACCGGCCGGTGCCACGTGCTCGTGACCCCTGACGCCCAGCGCACCATGGCGACGCACCTCGGCGTGGCCAACACCCTCGTCCCGGGGGACCTGTCGGGCACCCTGTTCTCGCGCACCCACCTCACCTACCTCGAGGGCTACCTCTTTGACCTCCCGCCCGCCAAGCAGGCCATCCGCGATGCGATCGAGCACACCCACGCAGCAGACGGCATGGTGGCGCTCTCCTTGTCGGACTCGTTCTGCGTCGAGCGGCACCGGCGGGACTTCCTCGATCTCGTGACCTCGCACGCCGACGTCGTGTTCGCCAACGAGGCGGAGGCCACCTCTCTGTTCAAGTCACCCGACCTGGCTGCCGCGCTCGGGGCGTTCGACGAGCTCGGCGTGCTCGCTGCGGTCACGCTGGGGCCGAGGGGCGTGGCCGTGGTCACCCCAGGGGGGATCGTCGAGGTGCCCGCGTGCGAGGTCGAGCGCGTCGTGGACGCCAACGGCGCGGGCGATCTCTTCGCGGCAGGCTTCCTCTTCGCGCTCGCTCGCGGCGCGGACCCCATCGAGGCGGCCCGCCTGGGATCGGTCTGTGCCGCCGAGGTGATCGTCCACATGGGGGCGAGGCCGGTGACCGACCTCGCCGAGCTGGCGATGGCCGAGGGCCTCCTCTAGCCCAGTGCCTCCCGGGCGGCGGCCGCGTCCAGCTCGGCATCGAGCTCGATCGTTCTCCGTTCCTCGTAGCGGACCCACAGAGCCACTGTCGGGATCAGCGCGAGGAGCATCAGGGCGTCGCCGCCGATCCACATGATCGCCCCGCCCATTCGGACGTCGGAGAGCACGCTCATGCCCCATGGGCGGCGGTACATGTCGTAGACGGGGAACGGGTTGTGCGAGGACATCGCGAGCGCGAGGCCCGTGAACGTGTCGATGGGGACGGCGATCATCAAGAAGACGAGTCGCAGCCCGGGGTGCAGCAGCCTCGGGCCGCGCTCGATGCCGAAGACGTGCCGGAAGAAGAGGTACCCCACGACGAGGAACGCGATCTGCTCGAGGTGGTGCAGCCAGAGGTGCTCCATCGACAGGTTCATGAGCCCGCTCAGGTGCGTCGCGGGGATGAAGGCCGCGTACGCGAGGAACCCGAAGAGCGGGTGCAGGACAACCCCGCCGACCGGGCCGTCGATGAACGTGTTCACGAGGCGCCCCGGCGCCCCGTGCGCGGCGCCGGCCGCGAGGTCGAGCGGGGCGCTCGCAGCGAAGAGCGGGGCGGCGACCATGATCAACAGCAGGTGCTGGACCATGTGGTCGCTGAACAGGACCATGTCGTAGACCCCGAGCACGGACTGGGTCGCGAGGAACGTGGCGAGGATCCCGAGCGCGAAGGTGATGGTGCGTGAGATCGGCCACCCGGGCGTCCGTGCGACGCCCACGAGGTACGCAGCCAGTGCGAGGGCCAAGAGCACGAGAGGGACCCAGCCGACGTGCCACTGCTCCCAGACGTGCGACCAGCGGAACGGGCCGGGAAGCGGGCCCATGTCCATTCCTGGCACGGCTCGAGGGTACCGGGCGAGTGGTGCGCGCTGGCACCCTGCGTAGGCTGCAGGCGTGCTCTCGAGGTGGCTCTCGCCGCGCAGCGTCGCGCTGCACCTCGCTGTCATCGCATGGGTCCTCACCTGCGCCGTGGCGGCGTGGTGGCAGGTCGGGCGGGCCGAGCAGGGCAACGCCTTCAGCTACATGTACGCGATCGAGTGGCCGGTGTTCGCGATCGCCGGCCCGTGGTGTTGGTGGGTGATGCTGCGCGCCGATGGCCACGGCACCGTGGGTGCGGCTCGTGAGGCGCGCCGGGACCGCTCGGTGCGAGAGGCGACCCAGGCCCTGACGAGCCGAGACCGAGCCGAAGAGGACGTGGACTTGGCGGCCTACAACGACTACCTGGCCCGGCTCACCGCTGACGACCTCCGCGGATCGAAACGGCGCTGATGGAGGGGGCGCTGCTGCGGTACCGGATCATGTCCTTCATCACCGGGACGGCGCTCATCTTGCTGGTGTTCGTCGCCATCCCGCTGTCGCACTACCACCACAAACTGTTCGGCCAGGTGCTGGGCGTCGGACACGGCGTCGTGCTCTACCCGCTCTACCTCGTCACGATCGTCCAGCTCGCCTTTCTCACCCGGCTGCGCTGGTGGTGGTGGCTGCTGATGGCGCTTGCGGGCTTCGTGCCGTTCCTCGCGTTCGTGATGGAGCACCAGGTGACCAAGGCCATCCGGTCTGGCCAGGCGAGCGAGAGCGTGCCGAGTGGAGGGCCAGTCACGTGAACCCCTGGCTCGAGCGTCGCGTGGTCGCCTACGCGCACCAGGGCGGCGCGTGGGAGGGTCCTTCGTCGACGCTGCACGCGATCGACGGCGCGCTGGCAGCCGGCGCGACCGCCGTCGAGCTCGACGTCCACGCCACGAAGGACCGCCATCTCGTGGTGTGCCACGACGAGACCGTCGACCGCACGACCAACGCTGCAGGGGAGATCTGCGACCTCACGCTGGACCAGCTCCGGGCGCTCGACAACGCCTACTGGTGGACGCCGGGCGCCGACGTGTCCCCGGGCCTGGACGAGGACGCCTACCCGCTGCGGGGCCGAGCGCCCACGGACGCGAGCCTGCGAGTCGCGACGCTCGCCGAGGTGCTCGAGCGGCTCGAGGGCGTCGTGGTCAACCTCGACATCAAGCGAACCTCGCCCGACGTCGAGCCCTACGAGGCGCTCCTCGCCGACGAGCTGCGACGCTTCGGTCGCGGGGACGACACGATCGTGGCCAGCTTCAGCGACGTGGCGATCAAGGCGTTCCGAGCGGCTGGCCCGGAGTTCGCGACGTCGCTCGCCACGCTTGAGACCGCGGAGTTCTATCGCAGCGTGCATGCCGACGAGGAGCCGGCCCCAACCGAGGGCGTGGCGCTGCAGGTCCCTGCGACGTTCGGCGAGATCACCGTGGTCGACGACCGATTCGTGTCCGGGGCGCACGACGCGGGGCTCGCGGTGCACGTCTGGACGGTCAACGATGCCGCCGAGATGCGAAGGCTCCTGGCGCTGGGTGTGGACGGCATCATCTCGGACACCCCGAGCGTGCTGGTGAACGAGCTCGTTGCCGCCGCCAGCGCGTGGGGCGGCCTCAGGTCCTAGCGGTCAGCCCCTGCCGCAGTTGGGCTTCTTGCCGTGGTTGGCCTTCTTCTTGGTCCTGAGCTTCCGCTTCACCGTGCGCTTCGACATGGGTA
>DATBQT010000028.1:0-4524 GCA_036560685.1 Acidimicrobiales bacterium | reverse complement strand
GCTCGGTGGCGGCGACCAGGTCCGCCGTCGTGCCCTGTGCCCCGGGGAGCTCGAGGACGAGGTTGTCGATGGGCGCCGCAGCCGTCGTGCCGGCGCGTCCTGCGCGAGCCCTCGAGTAGAAGAGCCGCTCGAGCGAGCCGTCTCGAATCCACGAGGTCCGTCCGAGCCCGAGCCCGTTGTCGAAGACGGACGAGCTCGCCGAGGACGCCTCGACGGCGAGGAACGGGGCGCACTCGAGCGAGGGCTCCGCTGGATCGCTGCGCAGCTCGAAGGGAAGCGGTGCGAGGCGCTGGCCGACCTTCGTCGCGCCGTCAGGTGCGGAGAAGACGCTGCGGCCGTCCTCTGCGTCTGCCCCGGAGGCCGCGTTGTAGAGGTACGCCATCAGGTCGCCCACGGCGCCTGGGGGCAGCACCACCTCGTAGCGACCGGCGTCGAGCTCGACGCGCTCGCTCGCCCATGCGAGCCGCTGGTTGAGCGCGGCCTCCAGCTCATCGATGGCGACGTCGCGGAAGTCGACCGTCGAGCGGCCGACCCACGCGGAGCGCTTCCCGCCGCCCGCCCGCCCGACGAGCTCGAGCGTGCCGGTCGGCTGGACGTGCCGACGACGCAACCCGGTCGACACCCCGAGCGACGTGGTCACCACCGCGTGCTGGGCAAAGCCAGCGAGCACGGTGTCGGCGCGCTCTGCGCGCGCGAAGGCGCCCCCGAGCGACGCGAGAACGCCGCCAAGCACGTCGAGGTCGGTCAAGCCTGGCTCGTCGCCGAAGCTTGGGTCGGCACCGCCTTCGAGCAGGGCGGCGGCGTCGTCGGCCGGCGGGGACGCCTTCGCGTCCGTCAGCGCGGCGCGCACCAGCGAGGCGACGTCGACCTCGCCGGACCGCGACGCCACGCCCGCCGAGGTGCCGCCGTCGCGGTCGGCGAGGCCGATCACCGTCACGCGGCGCGAGCGACGCACGCCGTTGGTGGTCACGGTGTTCGTCGCGAAGCGGACGTCGGCCTCTGAGTGGTCTTCGACGACGACGATGCACCCTGCGGCTCCCGCAGCGCTGAGCGCGTCCTCGACGACGGCCGACGCGGGCGGGAGCCCGGTGGGCGGCGTCATCTGCCCCCCTCGGCACGCGCATTCAGCACGTTGACCGCTCGGAAGAGCGCCGAAGGCGCGCCGTGGCTCACCGGGGCGGTCTGGCCCGGCTGGCCCTTGCCGCAGTTGAACGCGCCGCAGAGCAGGTACGTGGAGCGGCCGCCGACGGCCTCCATCGACCCCCAGAAGTCGGTCGTGGTCGCCTGGTACGCGACGTCGCGGACCTGGCCGGCGAGCTTGCCATTCTCGATGCGGAAGAAGCGCTGCCCCGTGAACTGGAAGTTGTAGCGCTGCATGTCGATCGACCAGCTCTTGTCGCCGAAGATCAGCAGGCCGCGCTGCACGCCAGCGATGAGCTCCTCGGTCGACGGCCCGACCGCGTCGGCCGGCTGGAGCGAGACGTTGGCCATCCGCTGGATAGGGACGTGCAACGGCGAGTCACCGAAGGCGCACCCGTTCGACCGATCGCGTCCGGCGGCGGCAGCGATCGAACGGTCGAGCTGGAAGCCGACGAGCACGCCGTCGCGGACGAGGTCGAAGGACTGCGCGGCCACGCCTTCGTCGTCGATGGCGACGGTCGCAAGCCCGTGCTCTGCAGTCCGGTCGCCCGTCACGTGCATGACCGGCGACCCGTAGCGAAGCGTGCCCAGCTGGTCCGGCGTGGCGAAGGACGTCCCCGCGTAGGCGGCCTCGTACCCGAGGGCGCGGTCCAGCTCGGTCGCGTGCCCGATCGACTCGTGGATCGTGAGCCAGAGGTTCGTCGGGTCGATCACCAGGTCGTAGCGACCGGGCTCGATGGAGGGGGAGCGGAGCTTCTCGTCGAGGAGGTCCGGCATCGCTGCGAGCTCGGCGTCGAAGTCCCACCCGCCGGTCCCGAGCAGGTACTCCCATCCGCGGCCGACCGGCGGTGCGAGCGTCCGCATCGACTCGAACCCCGCACCGTCGCGCTCGAGAGCGATGGCCGTCGCGTGCGGGTGGACGCGCACCCGTTGCTGGCTCGCGACCGTCCCTGCGAGATCGGCGTAGTGCTTGTGCTCGGCGACGCAGTGCGACGACGCGCTCGCGTGATCGACCCCGGGCGCGTCGAGCAGCGCTCGACTCCATGACTCGAGGAGCGCCACACGCTCGGCGAAGGGGACCGAGATCGGGTCGATGGTGTGCGGTGACACCCAGGTCAGCTCGCCGTGGCTGGGCTCGCTCGCGAGCTCGACGGGGCTCCGTCGGGCCACCGCAACCGCTCGGGCCGCACCCACGGCGTCGCGGGCGAGGCGCGCGGCGGCGTCCGCGGTGACCTCAGCGGTTGCTGCGAAGCCGATGGACCCCTCGTGCAGCACACGGAGTCCCATGCCCAGCTCGGTGTCGTCGACGGAGGACTCAAGCGCGCCGTCACGAAGCGAGACGTACTGGTTCCTGATGTGCTCGACGCGGATCGACGCATCGGTCACGCCCAGGCGACTCGCTTCCGAGAGCGCGGCCGCTCTGACCGACGCGAGCACGTCGGGATCGATGTCGTCGGCAGCGACGGGCATGGTGCGACCCTATCTTCGAGTCCTGGTGGGCGCGTCGTCACAGGGGTCGACGTGTCGCGATGTCGCCGTGTCGCCGATCGAGGCGACCTCGGAGGGACGCCCTAGAGTCGAGCGATGCCAGACGCAGCGGTGCTCGGCGCGCACACCACCGCGCTCGAGGTGATCGACGGCGTGGACCTGTCAGGTCGGTTCGCGATCGTGACCGGAGGAGCGTCGGGGATCGGCGTCGAGACCGTCCGGGCCCTCCTGTCGGCGGGAGCCGACGTGACCGTCGCTGCGCGCAACACCACCGCGGCAAGCGAGCTCGCCTCGACGCTTGGCGCCGAGCGCGATGGCGCTTCGGTCCACGTGCTCGCGCTGGACCTCACGAGCCTGGACTCGTGTCGAGCGGCCGCGGCGACGTTCGTCACGCGAGGGGTGCCGCTCAGCATCCTGATCAACAACGCCGGGGTCATGGCGACGCCGTTCGAGCGCACCGCGGACGGCAACGAGCTCCAGTTCGGGACGAATCACCTGGGTCACTTCGCCTTCACGATGGGGCTCCTCGAGCCGCTGCGACGAGCGGAGGGCGCGAGGGTGGTCTCCTTGTCGTCCGTCGGGCACCGCCGCAGCGACCTCGTCGCCGACGACCCGAACTACCGCACCCGTCCCTACGAGCGGTGGGGTGCGTACGGCCAGTCGAAGACGGCGAACGCCCTGTTCGCCGTGGGGCTGAGCTCGCGCTTCGGCGGCGACGGGATCTTCTCCAACGCCGTGATGCCCGGGGGGATCCTCACGGGGCTCCAGAAGCACCTGAGCGTCGACGAGCAGATCGAGCTCGGCTGGCTCGACGAGGCGGGGACGCCGAACCCCCGTTTCAAGACCCCGACGCAGGGCGCGTCCACCTCCATCTGGGCGGCGGTCGCACCCGCGCTCGAGGGCGTGGGCGGCAGGTACCTGGAGAACTGCGCGGTCGCCGCGCCCATGGATCCGGCCACGCCGTACGTCGGGTACATGCCCTACGCCCTGGATCCCGACTCGGCCGAGGTCCTCTGGTCGCTCTCCGAGACGCTGACCTCGTCTGGCTGAGCGCTGGAGCGCGCTGTGTAGGGTCCGACAGCACCGCTCGACTCGACGTGCGCGACGAGGAGGATGCTGCCATGGAGACTCGAGTCACCGAGGTTGCTGACGGCATCCACCAGCTGACGACGTACGTCACAGAGGCGGACTTCAGCTTCAACCAGTACCTGGTCGCCGCGGACGAGCCACTGCTCTTCCACACCGGACCGCGCCAGCTGTTCCCCCTTGTGTCCGAGGCCGTCGCTCGCGTCGTGCCGCTCGACTCAATGCGCTGGATCGCCTTTGGCCATGTTGAAGCCGACGAGTGCGGGTCCATGAACGAGTGGCTGGCGGTCGCGCCGGCTGCCACCGTGGTCCAAGGCAACATCGGATGCCTGGTCTCGCTGAGGGACCTCGCCGACCGCGCCCCCCGGGCGCTCGACGACGGCGAGGTCCTCGACGTCGGCACCAACGCGATGCGCTGGCTCGACACGCCGCACGTGCCGCACGCCTGGGAGGCGGGCGTGCTCTACGACGAGACCACCAAGACGCTCTTCTGCGGTGACCTGTTCACGAGGACCGGCGCGTACGCGGCGTCGTCGAGCGACGACCTCATGGGTCCGGCGATCGCAGGAGAGGACCTCTTCGGCGCGTCGTCACTCGCGCCCTCGAGCGGCGCGACGGTCCGTCGTCTCGCGGCGCTCGACGTCGCAACGCTCGCCCTGATGCACGGCCCCGCCTACACCGGCGACTGCAGAGCGGCGCTGCTCGACCTGGCAGACGACTACGACCGGCGCGTCGCGGCGACCGCCTGACCGACGACGCCCCCCCGGAGGTGGCCTACGCGGGCGGGAGCGCGCCGTAGACGATGAGGCC
>DATBQT010000027.1:0-6301 GCA_036560685.1 Acidimicrobiales bacterium | reverse complement strand
GGCGGCGGCGAGCTCGGTCGAGCCTGGTACGAGTCGGGACGCCTCGAGCACAAGGAGACCACGTTCCTCGACTTCGTCGACGTCGCGCGCGATCTCGTCGAGAGGGGCTTCACCGACACCGACCACCTCGCGGCGATGGGTGGGTCGGCGGGCGGGCTCCTGGTGGGCGCGGCGATCAACCTCGCTCCTGACGCGTTCCGCGCGGTCGTCGCCGAGGTGCCCTTCGTCGACGTGCTGACGACGATCCTCGACCCGTCGCTCCCCTTGACCGTCGGGGAATGGGAGGAGTGGGGCGACCCGCTTCACGACCCAGAGGCCTATCGGCGCCTCAAATCGTGGTCTCCCTACGACAACGTCGTCGGCGAGGAGCTCGACGGCTCACCTCGCAGATATCCGGACCTCTTGGTCCTCGGGAGCCTCAACGACACCCGGGTCTCCTACTGGGAGCCGGCCAAGTGGACCGCCAGGCTGCGGGCCGCGAACCCATCCAACGACGTGATCCTGAAGACCGACCTGGGCGCCGGCCACGGGGGTCCCTCAGGGCGCTACGACTCGTGGCGAGAGCGAGCGATGATGTTCGCCTACCTGCTGGATCGCCTCGGTGTCGATGCGCCACTCGACGACGACACTCGCTGACCTCGCTCAGTCGAGCTCGTGAGCCGCTGCGTCCGCGAGGGCGACCGTGCGGATCGTGCTCGTCGACGAGCTCGCTGACAGCGGCGTCGCCGTCGTCGACTGCACGCCCGAGTTTCCAGACGACCACACGAACGCGACGGTCTCGCGTCGCGTCGCAGACGCGGTCGGATCGATGCGACGTGCGGATTGCAGGGCCTGCGAGCGCGATCCAGCGGGGATCAACGCGCGGCTCGACGTGGTCGTGGCTCGATGCGTGGTCGTGGTCGTCGTGGTCGTGGTCGTGGTCGGTGCCGAGCCGCGGCCGTGCTGGATCAGGTAGCCCGCGACGGCGATCGCGACGAGCACGATGACGACGACCGTGATGACGACGACCGTCGCGGTGTCCACCCGAGCGCGGGGCTGCATCCGCTCGATCGCCCAGTCGCGATCGTGCCGACGTCGGCGCTCCACCTGGCTCGCGTACGCCGCAGCCGTGTCGAGGTGCGCCGCATCCGGGTCGAGCTTCGGTCGGTTGGGCGCATCGACGGCGTGCGCCTCTGGCTCTCCGTGCACCACCCGCACCGACCCTCCCCGATCGTGCTGCTCGACATGGAGCGAGTCGAGCCGATCGTGATAGTGGTGGATCGACCGGATCTCGTCGCGACGACGTCGTTGCCAGGTGCGCGCCACGATCACGCATGCCGCGAGCACGACGACGAGCAAGACGAGGTAGCCCACCTGCCCATTCAAACCGACCCGAAGATCGGCGTCGATCAGGTGCGCAGTCCGTAGTGGGGGCGAACGGCCGCGGGGATCTCCCCGAGGGTCGGGTTCGACTGATCGCGAGGCGACAGCACCGGTGACGTGATGCCCCAGTCCGCCCCAACGGTCGGATCGTCCCAGGCGAGACCGAGCTCGTCGGTCGGGTTGTAGTACCCGTCCACGAGGTACCAGAGCAGCACGTCGGTCAGCGACGCGAAGCCGTGCGCGACGCCCGGGGGGATGAACAGCCCTCGCTCCTCGTTGCCGTCGAGGTCGACGACGAACGTCGTCGCGAGCGTCGGCGATCCCTCCCGCAGGTCATGGAGCACGACGCGGGCGGTGCCGCGCAGGACGTACCAGTAGTCGGCCTGGTGGAGGTGGTAGTGCAGGCCCACGACCGCGCCAGCGGCCTTCTCGGACCGGTTCCCCTGGATCATCTCGCGCCCCTTGGGGAGCCACTCGCGCCGATAGGTCTCCACGAATCGGCCCCGGTCGTCGCCGTAGGACGCCGGCTCAAGGAGGAGGACGTCGTCGATCGGGACGGGGTGCTCGGTCGGGGCCATCCGTGGATCGTACTGACGGTCAGTCGTGGGGCTCGACAACGATGAACCGACCACGATGAAAGACGAGCGGCGCGGCGTCGGAGGTCCCAAGTGAGCCGACCTTCGCCAGCACCACCTCGTGATCGCCCCCCTGATGGATGTCGGTGATCGTGCAGCCGAACCACGCCACCACGCCGTCGAGGATCGGGTTGCCGTCCTCGTCAGGCCGCCACTCGTGGGAGGCGAACTTCTCGATGCCAGAGGTCGCGAACGTCCGCGCCGTCGCCTCTTGGTCGACCGCGAGCACGTTCACGCAGCACCGGCCGGACCTTTTGATCCGCGGCCACGACGTCGACGTGTGGGCGACAGCGAACACGACCATCGGCGGATCCAGCGACAGGGCGTGGAACGACTGGCAGGTGAACCCGCTCGGCCCGTCGTCGTCGACGCCCGTGACGATGGTGACGCCAGACGGGAAGCGCCCTGCTGCCTCGCGAAACTGCTCGGAGGTAAAGGCGCTCACGCCGACGATCCACCGGCGCGGGCGCTCCTCCCAGGCACGCGCGAACCCTACAGGCAGCCCTCGAAGCCCCCCGGATGCTGGCAGCGTCGGCGGTACGGTTCCGGCGTGACCCTCCCCACCGTGACCGCGCGCGGCATCGAGTTCTCGTACCTGGAGCGCGGCCCCGATGACGGCCCTCTCGCCCTGCTGCTGCACGGCTTTCCCGACTCGCCGACGAGCTACGAGCCGCTCATGGGCGCGCTGAGCGACCTGGGCTATCGAGTGGTGGCTCCGTGGATGCGCGGCTACGCACCGACGTCGCTCGCTCCGGACTCGAGCTACCACGTCGGCTCGCTCGGCGCCGACGCGAACGCGCTGCACGAGGCGCTCGGCGGCGACGGGCGCGCGGTGCTCGTCGGACACGACTGGGGCGCGACCGCCGCCTACGTCGCGCTGGCCGTCGCACCACAGCGATGGCGTCGCGGCGTCGCGATGGCGGTGCCCCCGTTGCGCGCGATGGTGCGTGCGTTCTCATCGGTGTCGCAGCTGCAGCGCAGCTGGTACATGTGGCTGCTCATGACGCCCCTCGGGGAGGGCGCGGTCTCCGCCAACGACTACGCGCTCATCGACGAGCTCTGGGCGCAGTGGTCACCGGGCCTCGACGCGGCCGACGCGAGCGCGGCGATCCGGGCGGCCAAGTCCGCGCTCGAGGACCCCTCGAACCTCACCGCCGCACTCTCCTACTACCGGTCGATGTTCTCGGCACCTCCCATTGATCCCGACGCAGCCGCCGCCCAGGCTCTGGCGCTCGAGGTGCCGTCCGTGCCCGTCCTGTACGTCCATGGGGCGAACGACGGGTGCATCGGCATCGACGAGATCGGAGATCCGCTGGCGTCACTCGCCGAGGGATCGCGCTTCGTCAAGGTCGAGCGAGCCGGTCACTTCGTGCACCTCGAGCAGCCGGACGAGGTGTCGCAAGCGGTCGCGGCGTTCCTCGGCTGACAGCGCCGCGCTCACCGCTCCCTGACTCGAATCTCGCCGCGGGCCCGCGCCACGAGCCCCTCCTCCACGAGCGCGTCGACCACGCGACCCGCGCGACCAGGGTCATCGGGCCATCCCGCCGTCACCGCGATGGCCTCGAGCCGAACCGGCCCGTCCACCACCGCGGCGAGAAGCCTCCCTCGCCCCTCTCGGTCTGACCCGCGATAGGGGGGCTGTCGCCGAGAGACGCCGGAGGTGCGCGCCGCTGGATCGACCGCGTCCTCGCCTTCGAGGCGCCACCGGCAGCTTGGGAGAAGCGGACAGCCGTCGCATCTCGCCACCGCCGTGCAGTGCAGCGCGCCGACGTCGAGCATCGCCTGGTTGTGCTCCCAGCCGCGACCCTCTCCAACCAGCGAGTCGGCGAGGCGCTGCGCCTCGGCTCTACCGAGGGGCCGATTTGCAACCGCCCTCGAGAGCACCCGGGCCACGTTGGTGTCGACGATCGCGACGTCCCGACCGAACGCGAACGCCAGGACCGCGCGCGCGGTGTACGCACCCACGCCGGGGAGCTCGAGCAACTGGTCGAGGTCGTCGGGCACCGAGCCGCCGTGGTGCTCGACGATCCGGATCGCCGCTTGCTGGAGGTCTCGCGCGCGCCGGTAGTACCCGAGCCCTCGCCACGCCTCGAGGACGTCGCGAAGCGGCGCCGCCGCACAGTCAGCTGGTGTCGCGAACCGCGCGCAGCAGCGCTCGTAGGCGGCTGCTGCCCTAGCGGCCTGGGTCTGCTGGCAGCAGAACTCCGCGATCAGGATCTTCCACGGGTCGCGCGTGCGGCGCCATGGGAAGTCCCGCACGACGCGGAGCGACTGCACGCGCTCTCGGAGCGCTGCAGAGGGCTCCGCCAGCGGCTCAGGTCCAGGCGGCGTCAGCGTCGTACGGCCGGCGGCGGGCAGGCTGGGCCGCGAGCATCCAGACCATGAGCTTGCGCCGGAAGTAGCAGACCTCTTTTCCGTCCTGGTTGAACCCCTTCGTCTCCACCGTCACGATGCCGCGGTCCGGCTTCGACGAGCTGGGCACCTTCTCGAGCACCCTCGTCTCGGCGTAGATCGTGTCGCCGTGGAAGGTGGGATGCGAGTGGCGAAGCGACTCGACCTCGAGGTTCGCGATGCACGACCCGGAGACGTCCGGGACGCTCATCCCCAAGATCAGCGAGTACACGAGGTTGCCGACGACGACGTTGCGACCGTGGACGGTCTCGTGCTCGGCGAACCACGCGTCGGTGTGGAGCGGGTGGTGGTTCATCGTCGTCATGCAGAAGAGGTGGTCGTCGGCTTCGGTGATCGTCTTGCCCGGCCAGTGCCGATAGACGTCGCCGACCTCGAACTCTTCGTAGGCGCGCCCGAAGGGTCGCTCGTGGATGGTCACGCCGCCATTCTGCACACCACCGAGTTCCGCAACGCAACCCGATTGGTAGGTTCTGGCGGTGCCTGACGCGCCCGCGAACGGCCCCCTCGGCAGGCTGCGCCTGACGGACGGGCTGGTGCTGGGCTTCGTCGGGGTGCTCTCCGCAGCGCTCCACGGTGTCGCGATCGCCGCCGGTCTCCGCTTCAGCTCCAAGGACTTCTCCGCCCGCCAGCTATCCCAGATCTGGCAGCTGCTCCCGACGCGCCTCCTGCGCCACGACCTCGTGTCCAGCCTCGCGCACCTGCACAGCCAGCCACCGCTGTTCAACCTGGTGACCGGCGTGCTGCTCGAGCTGCCTCGGGCGACCCAACCGCTGGCCGCGGACCTCGGGCTCGCCGCGTGCGCGGTCGCGGTCGCGGTCTGCACCGCCGGGATCCTCCTCGAGTTCGAGGTCAAGCGGTCGGTGGTGCTCTTCGTCGTCCTGCTGTTCGTGGTCGCCGACCCCGCGCAGTACCTGTACGCGGGCTTCTACTTCTACGCGCTGCCCACCGCGGCACTGGCGACGGCCGCGGGCTGGGCGGCGACCCGGTGGGTTCGAACAGAGCGCGTCGTCCCCGGCGTGGCGTTCGGCGCGCTCGCCGCGATGCTCGTCCTCACGAACAGCTCCTATCAGGTGTACACCGTCGCCATCGCGTCGGTGCCGGTGCTGTGGGTGCTGCGACGTCGGTGGCGCCAGGCGATCGCGGTGCTCGCCGTCCCTGCTGCGGTCGTTGCAAGCTGGTACGCGATCGACGTCATCCAGTTTCACTCCGCGACCACGTCCAGCTGGCTTGGGATGAACCTCGCGCGGTCGACCCTGTCGCTCGACAGCAGCGCCGACATCAACGCGCTCATCCGCCAGGGGGTGCTCTCGCCGACCGCGAGGATCGGGCCGTTCTACGACCTCGGTGCCTACGGCGCGCTCGGCGTCCACGCGAGGACCGGCCAGCCCGCCCTCGACCAGCGCGAGAAGGCGGGCGCTCCCAACTTCAACAACATCGCCTACCTCGGCATCTCGCGGCGCTACCTGGCAGACGACCTCAAGTGGATCGAGCACCGGCCGGGTCACTACCTGAAGAACACCACGATCGGGCTTCGCCTCTGGATGCTGCCCGCCGAGCAGTTCTACGCGACCGTCAATCTCGGCGCCTACCACCTCGGCGGCTACACGACCGTCTACGACGCCATCGCGATGCTCCAGCCCACGGCCGACCCGACCGCCGTGAACGACGTGGTCTTCGCGCACCGCGGCCCGTCGCTTTCCAACCTGTCCTATACGACGATCGCAGAGTCCATCCTCGCGCTGTTCGTGCTCCCGATCGTCGCGGTGCGAAGGTGGAGGCGACGGCGCGATCGCGCACTCGCTGCCGGCGCGCTGTGGATCTGGGCGATGTGCGCGTCGGTCTTCGTCTCGACGACGCTGCTCGAGGCCGCGGAGAACAACCGGTTCCGCTTC
>DATBQT010000026.1:0-2403 GCA_036560685.1 Acidimicrobiales bacterium | reverse complement strand
GATGGGACGGAACGGTGCGGGGACCCTTGACGGGCGACGCCGGGGCGTTCGTGTGGACCCCCCGTATCCTCTGGGCGTGCACCGGGCCGATCGACGACGGATTCGGCGCGCAGGCGTGGTGGTGGGTGGGCCGTCACGTCGACGTCGCGTCGCGGTCGGGGCGCGCGGTGCTTGACTACCACCTCCACCTGTGGCCGCACGAGCAGGCGACCACCTGGATGCGGCTCGACCAGGTCGCGGCGTACTGCGAGGCGGCAGTCAGTCGGGGTGTCACGCAGCTGGCCCTCACCGAGCACCTGTTCCGCTTCACGGCCGCCGTCGACGTCGTCGGCTCGTTCTGGGAGAAGGCCGACGACTCGCCAGAGCTTCGCCGCCACCTGGCTGCCTACTTCGACCACCACGCCCGCAGTGACCTCGATGAGTACGTGACCCTGTGTGAGGCGGCCAAGGCTGCGGGACTCCCGGTCGTGACAGGGCTCGAGGTCGACTACTACGCGGGCCAGATGGACGCGGTCGCGGACTTGCTCGACGGCTATCCCTTCGACGTGCTGCTCGGCAGCGTCCACTGGATCGGCGCGTGGCAGTTCGACGACCTCGACAACGCCGCGCAGATGGCGGAGTGGGACGCACGAGACGTGGACGACTGCTGGGAGGCCTACACGCGATGCCTCGAGGAGCTGGCCGCGACGCGGACCTGCGACGTGCTCGCACACCCCGACCTCATCAAGCTGGCCGGCAGGGTCCCGAACGCCCCCCAGGAGTGGTGGGATCGCATCGCCGAGGCCGCCGCGTCGTGCGGTCTCAGCGCCGAGGTCTCGAGCGCGGGGTGGTTCAAGCCCGTCGACGAGCAGTACCCCTCAGAGGGCCTCCTCGCGAGGTTCATCGCACACGGGGTCTCGTTCACGACGGCCTCTGACGCACACGCCCTGGATCGTGTCGCGGCGAGATCGCGGGACCTCGGAGCGCTCCTCTCGGCCGCCGGCGTCGACACGCTCGCTGCCTACCGGGAGCGCACCCGGATCGACGTCCCACTGGCCGCTTCGCAATGAGCGCGCCGTCCGAGGCACAGGGCCCACCGCTCGGCGAGGACGCGAGGGACCACCTTCACCGCCTGATGGCGAACTGGTCGCTGCTCTCGGACCTGTCCTTCTCGGACTTGCTGCTCGTCGCGCCCGCGGACGGCGCCGAGACGACCGCACCAACCCTCGAGGTGCTCGGACAGATCAGGCCGAACAACCGCACGACCCTGCTGGTCGAGGACCTGGTCGCGACCGTCCAGCCCGTCTCGCGATGGCCCGAGGCGCTCGCCGCGATGCGCTCGGGAGAGATCGTGACGAGCGGGGCGCTCTCCGGCGAGGGTGCGGTGACGGCCGTGCCCGTGGGGCACGCGGGGACGGCGATCGCCGCGGTGCTCCGGCTCGCAGGTCCGCTTCGCGGACCGACCTCGCCCTTCGAGCCGCGCTACCTCGATGTCTTCGATCGCCTGTGCGCGATGGTGGCCGAGTCGACGTTCCCCTTCCCGAACGCCGACGTCGCGGGCGCGGGGCTCCCGAGGCTCGGTGACGGCCTCCTCGTGTTGGACGCCTCGGGACGCTGCGAGTTCGCGACGCCCAATGCCGTCAGCGCCCTGCACCGTCTCGGTGCGTTCCGCGCGCCCGAGGGTCTCCTCCTGGACGAGATCGGCGTGCACGCCGCGACGGTCGACCGCGCGCTCGCGAGCTGCCACCCCGCCGTCGAGGAGCTCGATGCGCCCCCCGACGTCAGCGTGGTGGTCCACGTGGTTCCGCTCGCGGCAGCGGGCGTGCTCACCGGCGCGGTCGTCTTGGTCCGTGACGTGACGGACCTGCGAGAGCTGGGCCGACTCGTGGTGTCCAAGGACGCGGCGCTCCGCGAGGTCCACCACCGGGTCAAGAACAACCTCCAGACGATCTCGTCGCTGTTGCGGCTCCAGGCGCGGCGGAGCGACTCAGAGCGGAGTCGCCAGGCGCTCTTCGAAGCGGAGCGCCGCGTGCGGGCGATCGCCTTGGTGCACGAGATCCTCTCCAAGGACGCCACCGACCAGGTGCCGTTCGACGCGATCGTCGACTCGCTCGTCGCCGTCGCCGAGGACGCCGTGCTCACGTCCGACCCAGTCGAGGTCACGGTGTCCGGCTCGCTCGGCGCCCTTCCCGCCGACGTGGCCACACCGCTCGCCGTCGTGCTGAGCGAGCTGCTCATGAACGCGGTCGAGCACGGCTTCGTCGTGACGCGCGCGGGGAGGATGCGCGGCGCGGTCGGCCACGTCTCGGTGCGCCTGTCGTCAGTCGGGGGCGTCGTCGCTGTTGAGGTCCGAGACAACGGCGCAGGGCTGCCGGAGGGCTTCGATCTCGAGGACACGACCAGCCTCGGGCTCTCGATCGTTCG
>DATBQT010000025.1:0-3564 GCA_036560685.1 Acidimicrobiales bacterium | reverse complement strand
CGCCGGCACCGGGCTGCACTACCCGGTCTACCCCGGTGAGCTCTCCGGCTCGCTCGGCGGCAACGTCAACACGAACGCGGGGGGCATGCGGGCGGTCCGTCACGGGGTGACGCGCCACCACGTGCTCGGCCTCGAGCTCGTGCTCGCCGACGGCACCGTGCTTCGCACGGGGGGCAAGGTCATGAAGTCCTCCTCGGGCTACGACCTGACCCAGCTCGTCATCGGATCGGAGGGCACGCTCGCCCTCGTGACCGAGGTGACCGTCAAGCTCTCGCCCCGCCTAGCGCACGGCGCGACGCTGCTCGTCCCGTTCGGCGACCTCGGCGGCGTCACGCATGCCGTCCCCCAGCTGCTCGCCGCGGGGCTCACCCCGTCGATCCTCGAGTACCTCGACGCGGTCACCATGGCGAGCATCACGAGGGCCGTCGACCTGGAGTTCGGCGTCGCCGAGGCGATCGCCAGCAAGGCGACGGCGTGGCTGGTCGTCGTCTTGGAGACGCGCACCGAGGCGGGGCTCGACGCCGACACCGAGGCGACCGCGTCGCTCTTGGCCGAGCTCGGTGCGCTCGACGTCTACGTGCTGCCGACCCAGTCGGGCAGGGCGCTCATCGAGGCACGCGAGCGGGCCTTCTACGTCGCCAAGTCGGCGGGCGCGAACGAGATCGTCGACGTCGTGGTGCCTCGAGCGGCAGTCACGGCGTACCTCGCGGACGTCGCGGGCCTCGCCGCTGCGCACGGCGCCTTCGTCGCGGGGTGCGGCCACGTCGGCGACGGCAACGTGCACCTGTCGGTCTACCTTCCGGACGACGACGCGCGCGCCGCGCTGCTCGCCGCGATGTTCGCTGCCGGCGTCGCCGCGGGCGGCCAGGTGTCGGGCGAGCACGGGATCGGCCTCGACAAGCTGGTCCCCTACCTCGCTCTGACGGACCCCGCGCTGCTCGACCTGCAGCGCAGGATCAAGGCGGTGTTCGACCCCGGGAGCCTGCTCAACCCCGGTCGGCTGCTCGACGACGGGAGGGTCCGATGAACGGTGCGGTGTCGCTGCTCGGCACGATGGCGGCCAACGGGGTCACCACGTGCTTCATGAATCCGGGCACCTCCGAGATGCACTTCGTGGCCGCGCTCGACGACGTGCCAGAGGTCCGGGGCGTGCTGTGCCTGTTCGAGGGCGTCGCGTCGGGCGCCGCGGACGGCTACGCGCGGGTGACCGGCCGGCCCGCGGCGACGCTCCTGCACCTCGGCCCTGGGCTCGGCAACGCGTTCGCGAACCTGCACAACGCACGGCGCGCGCACTCCGCGGTCCTCAACATCGTTGGCGACCATGCCACCTACCACTCGCGCTACGACGCGCCACTCGACACGGACATCGCCTCGGTCGCCGCCGCGCTCGACGGCTGGTTCCGCCGGACGTCCCGATCGGACGACCTCGCAGCCGACGCGGTGGCGGCGATCCGCGCGAGCGTCGGCCCGCCGGGCCGTGTCGCGACGCTGGTGCTGCCCGCTGACGTCTCATGGACCGAGCGCACGACGGACACGCCGATGCCGCTCGTCGCGTGGCCACAGCCCGCGCAGGTGGCCGACGACGTGGTCGCCGACGTGGCCGCTGCGCTGCGCGGCCGGCGCGGGGCGCTCCTGCTCGGGGGGCCCGCGCTGCGGCGGCGCGGGCTCGACGCCGCGGCGCGCGTCGCTGCGTCCACGGGGTGCCGTGTGCTGCACGAGACGTTCCCCGCGGTGATGGACCGAGGCGCGAGCGTCTTCGCACCCGAGCGGCTCAACTACCTCGCGGAGTTCGCCATCGCCCAGCTCGAAGGCGTCGAGGTCCTCGTCCTCGCCGGTGCGACGTCGCCCGTCAGCTTCTTTGCCTACCCCAACCTCCCGTCGGACCTCGTGCCGGCGGGCTGCGAGGTCACAGAGCTCGCGTCGCTCTCCGTCGACGTGCCCGCGGCGCTCGAGGCGCTTGCCGAGTCGCTCGGCGCGGCGCCCAGGGCCCCCGTCGCACCGACCGAGCGCCCGTCGCGACCGACCGGGGCGCTCGACACGCGATCGCTCGCCGAGGCGGTCGGCGCGCTGCTGCCGGAGGGCTGCATCGTGGTCGACGAGTCGAACACCTCGGGCGTCGGGATGCTCCCGGCGACCGCGGGCGCGCCGGAGCACGAGTGGCTCACCCTGACCGGCGGCGCCATCGGCTACGCCCTGCCGGCGGCGGTCGGCGCAGCCATCGGCGGCGGCGGACGCCGCGTCGTCTGCCTCGAGTCCGACGGGTCGATGTGCTACACGCCGCAGGCCCTGTGGACGATGGCGCGAGAGGGGCTCGACGTGACGGTCCTGTGCTGCTCGAACCGCCGATACGCGATCCTGAACTACGAGCTCTCGAGGGTCGGGGCGACCGAACGCGGCGACCGAGCGCGGCGCATGCTCGACCTCACCGAGCCCACCTTGGACCTCGCGGCGACGGCTCGCAGCTTCGGCGTCCCCGCCGAGACCGCGGCGACCGCCGACGAGCTCGTGGGCGCGCTCGAGAAGTCGCTCGCCACCCCGGGGCCGACCTTCATCGAGGCAACCCTGGCGTCGATCTTCGACTAACGGGGGCCTGATCACACAGGGCGAACCCGTGGCGTGGCGCTCGGTGGCCCTTCGGCTTCACGGGTAGGATCTCCGCCCATGGCGCTGCTCCAGGTGGAGAATTTGGTGACTCAATTCTCGATGCGGACCACGTCGGTGAAGGCCGTCGACGACTTCTCCTTGAACATCGAAGAGGGCGAGTGCGTCGGCATCGTGGGCGAGTCCGGGTGTGGCAAGACCACCGCGGGGCTCTCGATCATGCGCCTCCTGCCCAGGAACGGCAAGATCATCGGCGGCTCGGTCATCTTCGAGGGCCAGGACCTGGCCAAGCTCTCCGAGAAGACGATGCAGGGGGTCCGCGGCGAGCACATCGCGCTGATCCCCCAGGACCCGATGACCTCGCTGAACCCGGTCCAGCGCATCGGCCAGCAGGTGGGCGAGGGCTACCGCATCCACCGCGGCGCGTCCAAGAAGGCGTCCCTCGAGCGCGCCCTGGAGGTGCTGCGGCTCGTCGAGATGCCGAACCCCGAGGAGCGGCTCAACCAGTACCCCCACGAGCTGTCCGGCGGGCTGCGCCAGCGCGTCATGATCGCGATGGGCCTCGTCTGCGACCCAAAGGTCCTGATCGCCGACGAGCCCACCACCGCCCTCGACGTGACGATCCAGGCGCAGATCCTCGACATCCTGGACGGGCTCCGCGAGAAGCTGGGGATGGCGGTCATCCTCATCACCCACGACATGGGCGTGATCGCAGGGCGCACCGACCGCGTCACCGTCATGTACGCCGGCAAGGCCGCCGAAGAGGCGTCCACCGAGGTGCTCTTCTCCAAGATGCGCCACCCCTACACCCAGGCGCTGCTCGACTCGGTCCCCGACCTCACGGACGTCGCGACGGACCGGCTGCGCTCGATTCCGGGGCTACCGCCCGACCTCTCCCAGGAGATCGTCGGATGCCGCTTCGCGCCGAGATGCTCCTACGCGAAGGCGGACTGCCTGGTCGAG
>DATBQT010000024.1:0-5622 GCA_036560685.1 Acidimicrobiales bacterium | reverse complement strand
GTCCTTTCGACGAGCAGCGCGACGAGTCGCTCCGTGGCCTGTGCGTCTACCAGACCGGCTCGATCGGGCGGACGAGGGAACTGGCTGAGTCCGACCCCGCGGTCGTCGCTGGTCGCATGGAGGTGGACGTCATGTACTTCTACTGCATGAAGGGCGAGCTATAGCTCGCTGATCGCGAGGGCGCGCCACCGGTGGTGGCGATCGGGGGCGGCGTGTTGTCAGACTGGCCCGCGGCCAGGCCGCGAGCGGAGGTCGACTTGCAGATGGACTACGTCGGAGCGGCGCGAGACGTACCCGGCTTGACCGGGTCGCGTTCGTCGTCGTGAGCACCTGTCCCCGCGCCGCTGATCAGGCCAGCGCTCAAGACGACACGAAGCGCGCCCTTGATGAGAGGTGACTCCCTGCGCATACGAACGCGCCACTGGACGAGGTGGCGCCGCAAGCAGGCGGCATCTGCATGGCGGCGCACGGCGTACGTCGACGCGCTCGGCGACGACGCCCGCTCGTTGTGGCTGTGCAGCTGGCAGCGCAGCGGCTCGACGTGGGTCGCCGAGGTGCTCGCCTCATCCGCCGGCACCCGGCTCATCTATGAGCCGGCGAACGTCCCCGGACAGCTCTTCACCGGCGAGGACGCCGCGCTCGCGCCGCTGCCCGACGGGCCTGGGCCCGAGCTCGACGCCGTGGAGCGCGCCCTGCGCGGGCGGATCCGAGGCGCGTGGGTGGACCAGCTCGCGACCGACCACGTCGTACGTCGTCGCGTCGTCAAGGACGTGCGAGGGGTCGGGCTGCTCGGCCTCGTCGCGGCGCGCCATCCCGCGACACCGCTCGTCGTGCTCGTCCGCCACCCGTTGTCGGTCGCGCGAAGCGCGGTCGCCCTCGGATGGACGAGGATCCCCGAGCGACCCCGTGACGAACAGCTCCTCGACGAGGTGGCGCGCTGGACGTCGACGCATTCGGCGGCGCTGCGATCGCCGGCCGCGGCGCGCGCGCTCGTCGTCGCCTATGAGCACCTCGTTCGTTCGCCCGACGAGACGTTCTCGCGCGTCACCTCGCACCTCGCGCGGCACCACGCGACCTGGCGGCACGTGACCGTCGACGCGACGACACTCTCCACGCCCTCGGCCACGAGCTTCCGGCGCGGGGCCCAGGACAGTGCCGCAGAGTGGATCGGGACGTTCGCCGACCTACCTCGCGGCGTGGTCGACGAGACGGCCAGGCTGCTGGACGACGCGGGGCTCGCCACGCTCTACGGCGCGGAACCCGAGCCGCTCGTGGCACCACAGGACGTCAGCGCCGAGCTCCTGACACGCTGAGCTCGGGGCTGCAAACCGAGGTTGGTATCGTCCCGGACACCGTGGACGTGCTCGCGCTCTACCTTCCGCAGTTCCACCCGATCCCCGAGAACGACCAGTGGTGGGAGCCGGGGTTCACGGAGTGGACGAACGTCGCGGCAGCCCGACCCCTCTTCCGTGGGCACCGCCAGCCCGACCTGCCCGGCGAACTCGGCTTCTACGACCTACGCGTTCCCGAGGTGCGCGCACACCAGGCCGACCTCGCGTCGTCACACGGGATCTCCGCCTTCTGCTGGTGGCACTACTGGTTCGCCGGGACGCGGCTGCTGGAACGGCCCTTCGACGAGGTGCTCGAGTCAGGAGCCCCCTCGCTCCCGTTCTGTCTCGGCTGGGCCAACCAGAGCTGGTCGGGTGTCTGGCACGGCGCGCCCGACCGCATCCTGATCGAGCAGACCTACCCCGAGAACGACGATCGCGCGCACTTCGACTCGCTGCTGCGCGCCTTTCGTGACCCTCGGTACTACCGCGTCGACGGGCGCCCGCTGTTCCTCGTCTTCCGACCCCAAGAGCTGCCCGACGCCGCGGGGTTCGTCGACCGGTGGCAGGCAATGGCACGCGAGGCGGGGCTCGACGGGCTGTACCTCGTGGCGTTCGCCGAGACCAGGGCATGGGGCACCCAGTACGACAGCCATGTCGAGGACGGCTTCGACGCCGCGGTGCACGTGGCCTTCCCGTTCGAGCGCACGCCCGCGACCAGGGTCCGCGACAAGCTGCGGACGTCCAGCGAGCGCTTCGGACCGGGGCGCTACCGCTACGCGAACGACCTCGCCTCGTACCCGCGGACCCTCCGCGGGGTCGTGCATCCCTGCGTCTACCCGAACTGGGACAACACGCCCCGCTCGCAGCGGCGCGGCTCGGTCGTCGTCGACGCATCGCCCGAGCGCTTCGCTCGACACCTGCGACAGGCGACGCGCCGCGCGACGCTCAACCCGCCGGGCCAGCAGCTCGTGTTCATCAAGTCGTGGAACGAGTGGGCGGAGGGCAACCACCTCGAGCCCGACCGTGTGCACGGACGAGGATGGCTCGAGGCGGTTCGGGACGCGACGGCGCCCGAGTGACCGTCGGCATCGACCTCGAGCTCGACGGGCCGGTCGGGAGGATCTGGCTCGAGCGGCCCGAGAAGCGCAACGCGATGACGGCCGCGATGTGGGCCGCGCTCCCAGGCCTCGTGGACACCGCCGCCAGCGACCCTGCGGTCCGGGTGCTCGTCGTCAGAGGCCGCGGCGAGCACTTCTGCGCTGGTGCCGACATCGCAGAGCTCGGCACCGCTCTCGCGGCCGACACCGGCGCCGTCGCCTATCGCTCGCTGAACGCGACCGCCGAGGCCGCGCTCGCCACGGCGCCGATTGCGACGGTTGCCGCCATCGACGGATCGTGCATCGGCGGCGGCGTGCAGCTCGCGCTGGCGTGCGACCTGCGCGTCTGCACCACCCGCGCCGCGATCGGGATCACCGCGGCGCGCCTCGGCATCTCGTTCCCCGCGCCGTCCCTCGAGCGGCTGGTGGCGACCGTTGGGGCAGCCGCTGCTCGCCGGCTGCTCATGACTGCGGCCGTCCTCGACGCCGCCGGCGCGCATCACATCGGGCTCGTGGACGCCGTGGTTGCCCCCGAGTCGCTGGATGACGCGGTCGCAGCCACCGTGGCCGAGCTGCTCTCGGTGAGCTCCGTCACACAGCTGGCTGCCAAGGAGATGGTGGCCGAGATCGCCGCGACCGGGACGGTCTCTGATGAGCTCGCCAGGACCTGGGAGCAGATCGCTGCGTCGCACGGCGACCTCGACGAGGGACTTCGTGCATTCGCCACGCGCGGAGTGCCGGCGTTCGGACCCCGCCCGTCACGCGACCATCGGTAGCGTGGCGGCCATGGGACGCGGCACGCACGCACGCCGACGCGCGCCGCAGAACGGCCGACGGCTGCTCACTGGGGCGCTGGCCGTCGCCATCGTCGTCGGCGCAGCCACGTGGGTCGCCCTCGATCGGCCGGGCCGTGCGAGCCGTGCGGCCGGCCTCGCGTCGACCACGTCTTCGACGCAGACGACCTCGCTTCGGGCGATCGCCGTGGCCGCGACCACGCCGACGACGGTCCCGGGGCCAGCCCCTGGGTCAAGGCCGCTCCACCTCGTCAAGGTCATCGGCGGACCGATCTCGCCCAAGTCCGTCGACGCAACGGGGACGGGACTCGTGTTCGCCCAGAACATGATGTACCGCCACACCATGACCGTGTACGGCTCGAACGGGGCGCTCCGCCGCACGATCCCCGACTCCGTCGTGCTCTCGCGCTTCCACGTCGGCGGACACCCCGGCGTCTCGCGCGGCGCGCCCGTCGAGGCCGCGGTGACCCCCGACCACACCCACATGTGGGTCTCCAACTACTCGATGTACGGCGCTGGGTTCGGGCCAGAGGGCTCCGACACCTGCTCGGCGTCAACGGGCTTCTCAGACGGCTACACGGACAGCTACCTCTACCGCGTGTCGCTCAAGTCGCTGGCCATCGACGGCGTGGCCAAGGTCGGCTGGGTGCCCAAGTACGTCGCGGTGACCCCGAGCGGCAGGTGGGTGCTCGCGACGAACTGGTGCAGTTACGACCTGTCGATCGTGAGCGCGGCGACGATGCACCAGGTGGCCCGCATCCCGATCGGGGCGTACCCGCGCGGCATCGCGGTCTCCCCCGACTCCAAGCTCGCCTACATCGCGGTCATGGGCGGCGACTCGCTCGCCGTGGTGAACCTCGACACGCGACGAGTCGTCGGGAACTTCATCACCGGGTCCAACCCCCGCCACGTCGTGATCAGCCCTGACGGCAGGTTCCTCTACGTCACGCTCAATGCCTCGGGCGACGTCGTCAAGCTGCTGCGCTCCTCCGGGAGGATCCTCGGCATCGTGCACACCGGCGTCGACTGCCGCTCACTTGCAATCTCGTCGAACGGCACCACGCTGTACGTCGTCAACTATCTGTCGAACTCGATGTCGATGATCCGCGCGAAGGACCTGAAGCTCCTCCAAACCGTCCCGACGGGCCAGCACCCCGTCGGCATCACCTACGACCCCGTGAGCGGTCATGTCTGGGTTGCCGTCTATACCGGGTCGATCATGGTGTTCGGCGCATCCTGACGACAGGCGCCGGCGCCATGGCGTGCGCCTACGGGTGCGCCGAGGTGGTCCTGCAGACGACCAGGCCGTTGCCATCGGGGTCCTTCACCATGAAGTAGCGACCCCACGGCTCGTCGGTGAGCTCGGTGCACTCGACGCCGCCCGCGACCATCGCCGCGCGCGTCGCGTCGGCGTCGTCGACGTCCAACAGCAGCCCCGTGATCGATCCGGCGGGCATCCCCTCGAACCAGGTGGTGAGGGTGATCGTTGTCTGCTGGCCGTCGACGCCGAGCTGCACCCATCGCATGTCGGGACCCATCGCTTGGTCCTCGATCACCTTGAACCCGAGGTACTCGGAGTAGAAGGCGGCGGCGCGGTCCTGGTCGGAGACCGGGACAGAGACAACGGACACACCGGGCATCGGAACCCTTTCGGTTGGTGGCGTTCGCGCCGCATCCTCGCACAGTGACCTACCATTCGTTCGTTCCGACGTGGCGCCTCTGCCGGTCGCGGACATCGGAGGAACGATGCCGCTCAGCCCCGAGATCGCACAGATCAATGAGCTCATCCAGGCCGTCCGCGCCGAGGCGCCGCCGCCCACTGTCGAGCTCATGCGCGACGGCTGGGCGCAGCTCATGGGCCAGGTCGCGACCGAGACCACGGCCTGTCTCGTCGAGCCGCTCGACGTCGGCGGGCTCAAATCGCTCTCGTTCACGCCTCCTACGACCGACGGCGGGCTGCTCGTCTGGTTTCACGGCGGCGGCTGGGTCGTCGGCAGCCCCTCCCTCGCGATCAACGAGGTCGACCGCCTCTGTGCGGCGACACGCTGCCGAGGGATCAGCGTGGACTACCGGCTCGCACCCGAGCATCCCTTCCCCGCGCCGCAGCTCGACGGGATCGCCGCGGCCACCTGGTGCCTCGCGCACGCCGGCGAGCTGGGTGCCGAGCCGTCCAAGGTCGCCGTCGGCGGCGACTCCGCGGGCGGCAACCTCGCGGCGGTCGCGGGACAACGCGTGCCGGGCCTCGCCGCCCAGGTGCTTGTCTACCCGGGCTGTGATCTCACGGCGGCCAGGCGCGCGGCGCACCGCCACACCGAGGGCTACCTCCTCGACGAGGAAACCATCGAGTACTTCTTCTCCTGCGCAGCAGGAGATGCCGACCTCGCCGACCCGCTCTTGAGC
>DATBQT010000023.1:0-5330 GCA_036560685.1 Acidimicrobiales bacterium | reverse complement strand
CCAGCGAGGTCGGCGTGGGCGCGCTGCTGGTCGTGGGCTTCGCCACGCCGCTCGCCGCGGCGGGGCTGATCGCGCTCATGACCGTCGCGATCGTGACGGTGCACCGCAAGAACGGCTTCTTCGTGTTCCGCCCGGGCCAGGGCATCGAGTACTGCCTGATCGTCGCGATCGCAGCCGGAGCCGTCGGCGCGCTCGGGCCGGGCAGGTGGTCGCTCGACCGTGCGCTCGGCTGGTGGCACTACTCGCGAACGGTGGGTCTGGCCGTCGCCGTCGGGCTCGGGCTCGGCGCGGCGCTCCTCCAGCTCCTCATCGTGTGGCGCCCTCCTGCTCCAGCTGACCGATGACGGGACGGGCGGCCGCCCCGGTAATATGTGACCAGTTAGGTCAGGAATCATCAGCGAGGAGCGATATGCCCGTCACCGTGAGGATCCCGACCGTGCTGCGCACCGCGACGGACGGGGCCAAGACTGTCTCGCTGGACGGCACGACCGTCCGCGACGTCCTCGGGCACCTGGTCGCCGACCACCCGGGCGTCAAAGAGCAGGTCTTCACGCCCGACGGCACGCTGCACCGCTTCTTGAACGTCTACGTCAACGACGACGACGTCCGCTACACGGGCGGGCTCGAGACCGCCGTGTCGGCGGGCGACGAGATCACGCTGCTGCCGGCGGTTGCGGGGGGCGCCGGGTAGTGGCCCGATACGACTCGGTCCTCGGGCTCATCGGCAACACGCCGATGGTCGACGTCAGCTCGCTCAGCCCGGTCGAGTCGGTTCGCATCTGGCTGAAGCTCGAGGGGAAGAATCCGGCGGGATCCGTCAAGGACCGTGTGGCCCTCGCCCTGGTCGACGCCGCAGAGGCCGACGGCGTGCTGGTCCCCGGCAAGCCGGACCAGGTGCTGCTCGAGCCGTCGAGCGGGAACACCGGGATCGCGCTCGCGCTCATCTGCCGGCTCCGCGGCTACCACCTGAAGGTCGTGCTTCCCGACAACGTCTCGCCCGAGCGGCGCCAGCTGCTCGAGGTCTACGGGGCCGAGATCATCGACTCGCCCGGCGCGGAGGGCTCGAACGGCGCGGTGCGCCGGGCGCGCACCTTGGCCGTCGACAACCCCGAGTGGGTCTTCCTCTACCAGTACGCGAACCCTGCCAACCCCGCGGCGCACTACGCGACGACCGGCCCCGAGATCCTCGCCGACTGCCCCGAGGTCACCCACTTCGTGGCCGGCCTCGGCACCACGGGGACCATCATCGGGGTCGGGTCGTTCCTCAAGGAGCACCGACGGGACCTCCAGGTCTGGGCGGTCGAGCCTCCCGCGGGCGAGCTCGTCGACGGGCTGCGGAACCTCGACGACGGCTACGTGCCGCCGGTGTTCACCGACGCCGACGGCGAGACGCTGCTCGACCGACGGGTGATCGTGCGACCACGCGAGTCCGTGGAGTGGACGCGGCGGCTCGCCGAGCTCGGCCTGTTCGTCGGCGTGTCGACGGGTGCGGCGATGGCGGGCGCCGCCAAGTGCGCGTCGTCGATCCCTGAGGGCGAGGAGGCGACGATCGTCGTCATCTCGGCCGACGACGGGTGGAAGTACCTGTCGGGCGACATCTGGGCCGGCGACCTCGACGACGTCGTCGATCGAGCGAGCCGCACGATCTACTTCTGACCGCCACCTACACTCGCCGTCGTGGCCGCCGCTGAGGACCGAACGCTCCGCGCTGACGGCCGACGCGTCGACGAGCTGCGCCCCTGGTCCTTCGAGCGGAACTTCACGGTGTTCGCGGCCGGGTCGGTCCTCATGACGATGGGCCGCACCAAGGTGCTGTGCACCGCCTCGGTCGAGACCGACGTGCCTCGCTGGCTGCGCGGCTCGGGCAAGGGGTGGGTCACCGCGGAGTACTCGATGCTCCCGGGCTCGACGCCCGACCGCGCCTCACGGGAGGCCGCGCGCGGCAAGCAGTCAGGGCGCACCCAGGAGATCCAGCGGTTGATCGGCCGCTCGCTGCGCGCCGTGACCGACCTCGAGGCACTGGCCGAGCTCCAGGTGACCGTCGACTGCGACGTCATCCAGGCCGACGGCGGCACGCGGACCGCCTCGATCTGCGGCGGCTACGTCGCGCTCCACGACGCGTTCACGCGCCTCGTCGACACAGGCAAGCTCTCGCGGCACCCGCTGATCGACCAGGTGGCGGCCATCTCGGTCGGCGTCGTGGACGCCGTGGGGATGCTCGATCTCCCCTACGAGGAGGACAGCCGAGCGGACGTCGACATGAACGTGGTGATGACCGGCGAGGGCCGCTTCGTCGAGCTGCAGGGGACCGCGGAGAAGTTGGCGTTCTCGAGGAGCGAGCTCGACTCCCTGCTCGCGCTCGCCGCCAGCGGGATCGACGAGCTCCTGGCGGCCCAGCGTGTCGCCCTCGAGGTCCCGCCAGGCCCGCTGCCCGCCTGATGCAGGTCGTCCTCGCGACGGCGAACCCGGACAAGGCACGCGAGATCGCGGCGATCCTCGCGCCTGCCGGGATCGAGCTGCTCCCTCGTCCCGATGACGTCGCAGAGGTCGACGAGACGGGCGACACCCTGGTCGAGAACGCCGAGCTGAAGGCGGTCGCGATCGCGACGGCCACGGGGCTCGCCGCGGTGGCCGACGACACGGGGCTCTTCGTCGACGCGCTCGACGGGGCGCCGGGGGTGTTCAGCGCCCGCTACGCGGGCCAGCACGCGACCTACGCGGACAACGTCGCGAAGCTCCTCGACGCGCTCTCAACGACGAGCGGCCCTCGCTCCGCGAGATTCGAGACCGCCGCCGTGCTGGTCGGCCCGCAGGACCAGCTCGTCGTGGCGCTCGGCGCGATGCACGGGGTGATCGCGACGAGCCCCCGCGGCACGAACGGCTTCGGCTACGACCCGGTGTTCGTCCCCGACGACGCCGACGGCCGGACCCTCGCCGAGCTGAGCGACGACGAGAAGCACGCGATCAGCCACCGGGGCCGGGCGTTCCGCGAGCTGGCCGAGCTGCTCGAGACCGCAGCGCGCGAGTGATCAGGTCGCCACGCGCGCGACGACGACGAGGTGGCACGTGAAGGCCGCGATGGTGCACGCGTGGAAGAGCTCGTGGTACCCGAAGGTGCTCGGCGAGAGCGCGGGGCGCCGCAGCGCGTAGCAGACCGCACCCGCGGTGTAGAGCAGTCCGCCGGCCGCGACGAGCAGGATGTTGACGACGCCCGCGAGGTGCCACATCTCGGGCAGCCAGAAGACCGCCGCCCAGCCGAGCCCGATGTACATCGCGGTGTAGAGCCATCTCGGCGCGGAGAGCCACGCGACGCGGAAGACCACGATCGCGAGGGCCGTCGACCACACGATCCACAGCAGCACCGTCGCCTGCGAGGCCGGCAGGACGGCGACGGCGATCGGCGTGTACGTGCCCGCGATGATGAGCGCGATGTTCGAGTGGTCGAGGCGACGCAGCACGCCCGCCGTCCGCGGCGACCATGCCCCTCGGTGGTACACGGCCGACGTGCCGAAGAGCAGGCAGGCGGTGAGCGTGAACACCGCGATCGCGATCCGGTCGGCGTGCGTGGTGCCGTTCGCAGTGAGGAACAGGCCCGACACGAGCGCGAACGGGAACGCGCCCAGGTGCAGCCACCCTCGGAGCCGCGGCTTGGGCGGCGCCAGCGTGGCGGTCACGAACCAAGAATAGGACCTAGGCGCGTCGCTGCGTCGACCCGCACCCCGTGACCCGGCCGGTCATAGGCTCACGATCGTGGACCCCGAGCCGCTCGCGATGTTCCCGCTGGCGGCGGTGGTCTTCCCCACGACGGAGCTTCCCCTGCACGTCTTCGAGCATCGCTACCAGGTGCTCACGAGGGACGTGCTGCTGTCGACAAAGGAGTTCGGCATCTGCCTCATCTCACGGGGCTGCGAGGTAGGCGGCGGCGACGAGCGCGTCTCGGTCGGCACCAGGGTGCGCATCGAGCTCGCCGCCCCACTGGACGACGACCGGTGGCTGCTCGTCACGCGGGGCGTCGAGCGGATCCGCGTCGTCGAGTGGCTCCCCGACGATCCCTACCCGCGCGCCCTCGTCGAGCCGATGCCCGTCGACCCTCCCGACGTCGCGCACGAGGCTGTCATCAAGACGCTCGGGTGCGTCAAGGCGCTCCGACGGATGCAGTCCGAGTTCGCAGACGGGTGGACGAGCCCCTGTGTCGACCTCAGCCTCGAAGACGCGCACTCGTCGGCGCCGTGGATGCTGTGCGCCATGAGCCCGCTCTCGCTCGCGGACCTCCAGGCGCTCCTCGAGGTCCCCGACAACGAGACGCGACTCGCGATGCTGCGCGAGCTCTGCGACGACAAGCGTCGCGACCTCGAGGCGGTCATGCGGCTCGACGACGCGCGTTGACCACTGGCGTCATGCTCGTCGAGGTCGACGACCACGTTGCGGGCGAGGTGCTCGGGACGATCGCGCCCACTCGGACGTTCGCAGGTGGATTCCCCCGAGACGACGACCGTCAGGCGATCGAAGGGCGCGAGCGAGGCGCACTCGCGTTCCTCGTCGTCGACGACGGCGTGGTGGTCGGTACCTGCGGCACCCATGGACCGCCGAGCCACGAAGGCGCGATCGAGCTCGGCTGGGGGCTCGTCGTCGGCGCTCGCGGTCGCGGCGTGGGATCGGCTGCCGTCTCGCAGCTCCTCGCCGACGTCACGGCGCGCTGTCCGGCTGCGACCGTGATCGCCCACACTGAGTGGCGTGTTGACGAGGGGACGCTCGTCGCGGACAGTCCGGCGTCCGAGGCGATCCTCCGACGGCTCGGCTTCGTCGCGGACGACGTCCCGACGGCGCCGGGCGAGCGAGCATGGCGACTCGAGAGGCCCGCGGCGGTTCCTACGAGCTGAGGTAGTTGCCTACGGCCTCATGGATCGCACCGGCGGTCCCCAGTCGGCGCTGGCGATCCGTCGACAGCACCGCGACGTCGACCGAGCCGGATCGACGTGCCCTGAGCCGCTCGACTGCGCCCGCGTCGACGACACCCCCGACGAGCAGGGCCGGCACGTCGGGACGGGTCGACAGCACGACGTCAACCACCTTGCCCGAGAGCGTGCCCTCGTCGATCGCCCCCTCGGCGGTCACCACGAGGTCCGCACCGACGAGCGCCGCTTCGAGTCCGATGTGGGCTGCGACGTACTCGGCCCCCGAGCACGTGCGTGCCCCGAGGGCGACCAGCGCACCCGCGAGCCCGCCTGCGGCGCCCGAGCCGGGCACGGCGGCGACGTCGATGCCAAACCGTTGTCGGTAGGAGCCGGCGAGCTCGATCAGCCGCGCTTCGAGCGCTGCCACCTGGTCGG
>DATBQT010000022.1:0-2443 GCA_036560685.1 Acidimicrobiales bacterium | reverse complement strand
CACGCCCAAGCGGGGCCGATCGAGATCGTGAGTGACTCGACGTACGTCGTGAACTGCTTTCGCGACAGGTGGTACGAGGGGTGGCTGCGACGAGGGTGGAAGAACACGCAGCGCCAGCCCGTCGCCAACCGCGACCTCTGGGAGCCGCTGCTCGGGCTCGTGCTGGCGGAAGGTGCGAGCGTGACGTTCACCAAGGTGAAGGGCCATTCGGGCGACGCGATGAACGACCTCGTGGACTCGCTCGCCACCGAGGCCGCCGACAGGGGCGAGGGCGTCACGAGCCGCTGAGCCGGGACTCGGACAAAGACCAGATCGGTAGGCTGTGCGCCGGATCGAGCGTTGGTTCGACCGGGAAGGAACCGCATGCCCGCGCAGGAGTCGAGCCACGACATCGTCGTCATCGGAGGGGGCCCCGGTGGCTACGCGACCGCCCTCTACGGCGCCTCGGCCGGGCTCGACGTGGCCATCGTCGAGCGCGACAAGGTGGGCGGGACGTGCCTGCACCGCGGCTGCGTCCCGGCCAAGGAGTTCCTCGAGACCGCGCACGTCCACCGCACGCTCCAGCACGCCGGCGAGTTCGGCTTCTCGACGGGTGAGGTCGCATCCGACTTCGCCGTCAGCCAGCACCGCAAGCAGGACGTGGTCGACTCCCTGTTCAGGGGCCTCTCCGGGCTCCTGAAGGGACGAAAAGTCACGGTGCGCACCGGCACCGGGCACCTGCGCGCCGACGGGTCCGTGGAGGTCCTCGACGGCGAGGACGCGGGCTCGGTGCTCCGCGCGCCGGCGATCGTGCTCGCCGCAGGGTCGACGCCGAGGACGATCCCCGGCTTCGAGGTCGACGGCCAGACCGTGCTCACGTCCGACGAGTTCTTGGACCTCGAGTCGCTCCCCACGAGCGCGGCCGTCATCGGCGGCGGCGCGATCGGCTGCGAGTTCGCCTCGATGCTCTCGGACATGGGGGTCACCGTCACGATCCTCGAGGCGCTTCCCGCGATCCTCACGGGCTGCGACGAGGAGGTGGCCGCGGTCGTCGGGCGGTCGTTCAAGAAGCGCGGGATCGACATCCGCACCGGTGTGCGCGTCACCGGGCACGCCCCGATCAAAGGCGGGGGAACCGCCGTGCAGCTGGAAGGCGCCGACCCCGTGAAGGTCGACTGCGTCATCGTCTCGGTCGGCCGCCGGCCCTGCACCGACGGGCTTGTGGACCCCGCAGTGGGAGTCGTGATCGACGAGCGCGGCTTCGTCGTCGCGGACTCCTTGATGCGCACGGGCGCGCCCGGTGTCTACGCCGTCGGCGACGTCGTCGCGAACACGCCTCAGCTCGCGCACGTGGGCTTCGCTGAAGCCATTGTGGCGGTCAAGACGATCCTGGGCGAGCCGGCCGTGCCGGTCGACTACGACCGGGTGCCGTGGGCGATCTACTCCAACCCCGAGGTGGCGTTCTGCGGGCTCACCGAGGCGGCCGCGAAGGCTCGGGGCATCGACGTCGTCGTCAAGAAGGACCCCTTCGGCGGGAACAGCCGCGCACGGATCATCGGGGAGTCCGAAGGCGTGGTGAAGGTGATCGCCGAGCGTCGAGCTGATGGATCGGCGGGCCAGCTGCTGGGCGTGCACATGGCCGGGCCATGGGTCACCGAGCAGCTCGGTGCGGGCTACTTCGCGGTGAACTGGGAGGCGACCGCGGAGGAGGCGGCCGCACTGATCCAGCCGCACCCGTCGCTGTCCGAGACCTTCGGCGAGACGCTGATCGCGCTCGCGGGCAGGGGACTGCACGTCAGTTGACGGCAGAAGGCAAATATCCCCGGAAGGGACAGCGTCTCGCTCCGGTACGGCGAAAAACGTCGCAGCGACCGCTGCACGACGAGGACAAAGACGTAGGCGCAAGTCGTACGCTCGTCCATATGTCGAAGACGTCAATCGACACGCGACGCTGGGCTCGGCTGGCCGCGCTCGTCGTCCTCAGCACCGCCTCGTGCGCCGGCGTGCTCGTCGGCGCGCCAGCGGCGCAGGCCGTGTCTCGGTGCGCGAACTTCTCGCCCGGTGCCGACCTGAGCAACTGCAACCTCACGGGCGCAAACCTCAGCGGGAAGAATCTCACGGGAGCGAATCTCACCGGAACGAATCTCAAGAGCGCGAATCTCACGAACGTGCGGATGTCGAAGGCGAAGGTCGGAAGCGCGAACTTCACCGGCTCGACGCTCGCGGGCGTCTTCTCGGGAGGGTTGACGGGCTACCCGACTGCGCTGCCGAGCTACTGGGGACTGGTGAACGGGTATCTCGTTGGCCCCGACGCCAACCTGACTGGTGCGACGCTCGCCGGTGCAAACCTGTCGTTCGCTCATCTCGCGGGCGCGACCATCACCAATGCCAGTTTCGCTGGAGCGAATCTCTACGGAGTCAGGTCCGGAAATGTGACCGGCCCCCCAGCGTCCCTGCCGAGCGG
>DATBQT010000021.1:0-2416 GCA_036560685.1 Acidimicrobiales bacterium | reverse complement strand
AACGACGCTGCTGCCCTCAAACAGGCTGACATCGGCGTGGCGATGGGCTCAGGAAGCGAGGTGACCAAGCAGGCTGCTCGGATGGTCCTCACCGACGACAACTTCGGGACGCTCGTCCGAGCCGTTGAGATCGGCCGGAGGGTCTACGACAAGGTCGTCGCCTATGTGCGCTACCAGATGACGCAGCTGCTCTCGCTCGTGATGCTGTTCGTCGCAGCAACTGCCTTCAACGTCAATGAGGGCGTCGCCCTCACGCCGCTGATGGTGCTCTACCTCCTGTTCTTCGTGACGGCGGCGGGCGTCGTCATCATCGCCATCGACGCGGGTGATCCGGACGTCATGCACCGCCCGCCAAGGGACCCGAAGCTTCCGATTACGAACCGGGCGGCAATCACCTGGTGGCTCGTCTATGGCGCGGTCCTGTTCGGCGCAGCACTCGTTCCCCTCGTCGCTGGCCCCGACGCGCCGAGCACGAAGCACGCAACCGCCTCCATGACGATGACCTTCGTCGTGATGGGCCTCGGCACCGTCTTCAACGCGCTCACCAACCGCCGTGACCCTGGGAGCGGGCTCGCTCCCCCGGTGCTCAAGGCGGCAGGAGTGGGGCTCGTCCCTGCGGCCATGATCGTGCTCGCGACCATGCTGCCCGGACTCCAGCACGCACTCCTGACTGCCTCGCTCACCGGACGTCAGTGGGGCGAGAGCATCGCGCTCGCGCTTGCGCTCCCCATGGTGATCGAGTCGAGCAAGTGGGTTCGCCGTCGTCGCGGCGCTGCCTCGGTCGGGGGCATCGACGCCCAGCGCGCGGTGGCGCCGGCGAGAGGCCATGCGACGGTGACGTCGTTGTAGCAAGGCACCTCGCACGCTTCGAGTCGACCCGCGCGCCAGTCGCGAGCTACTGCAGAGCCACGATCCCGGCGCGAAGGGCCGCGGGCGACAAGACGCCGTAGTCGATTCTCGTAATCCTCCCGTTGGCCGAGACGAACACGGTTGCAGGGAACCCCGAGGGGACGAGCTGGGACGCGATGACGACGTTCGGGTCATGACCGACCGGGAAGTGCACGCCACTTGCCCGGAGGAACGCGCTCGCGACACCCGGGCTGTGATCCGAGTCGATGCCGATCACTCGAACGCGTCCGAACGACCCGTTGCCGGCGACCCTCGCGAGCCCAGGAAGTTCCTGGTGGCACGGGGCGCACCAGTCTGCGAAGAACAGGACGACCGCGGCGTCGTGGCTGACCCACGGTGCACGCACGGCGCCTCCGACCACGCCCGGAAGCGAGAACCTCGGCGCCTTGGTCCCCACGAGTCGGTTCCGCTCTCCGGCGGGTCCTTGCCCGAGCAGGGACAGGATCCCCACGAGGATCAGGATCGTCGCGACGACCGTCCCGCCGATCAGCAGCGCCAGCCTCGGCCCGCTGCGCGGCGGCACGAGGGCGACGCCTTCCTCGGGTTCCGGATCCACCGGACGCAGTCTACGAAGGAAGCCCTTGCTGCCTCTTCGGCATGCCAGGTCGCGGTGCTGGACGTACGCTCGCGTCGTGCGCAATCGGTGGCTGTCGGGTCGTGCGGTGCGGTTGCACGTCGGCGTCATCGTGCTCGTCGCGGCGTGCCTCGGAGCAGGCTGGTGGCAGATCACGCGGGCGCTCTCGGGCAACGGGCTCAGCTGGTTCTACTCGCTCGAGTGGCCGGTGATCGCCGTGCTGTGCATCGGGGGCTGGTGGCATCTGATACACGAGGACCCCGAGGTGCGCAAGGCGCGACTGGCCCGCCCCGCGGAGTGGGACGCGGACCCCTACCGCGCCGAGCCTTGACGGCCGTCGCGGTCATCGCGGCGCGCGAAGGCGACGGCTAGCGTCACCTGCGTGGTGAGCGGATCCGAGGTGGGGGGCGCACGGACGGCCGTCGCCCGCATTGGTGTCAGTGCGAAGGTTTCGGACTACGTCGCGCTCACCAAGCCCCGTATCATCGAGCTCCTCCTCATCACGACGGTCCCCACGATGTTCGTGGCCGCCCAGCGCGTCCCGTCATTCCGCCTCATGGCTCTGACGGTCGTCGGGGGCACCTTGGCCGCCGGAGGCGCGAACGCGCTCAACATGGTCTACGACCGCGACATCGACGCGCTGATGGAGCGGACCAAGCACCGTCCCCTCGTGACAGGGGCCATCAGCCCCCTCGGGGCAACCGTCTTCGCCCTCACCCTCGAAGTCGCGGCGTTCATACTGCTGTGGACGACGGTGAACCCGCTCTCGGCCGTCCTCGCGGTCTCGGCCACCGCGTTCTACATGGGCATCTACACGATGTGGCTGAAGCGGTCCTCGCCGCAGAACATCGTCATCGGGGGCGCCGCGGGCGCGATCCCACCGCTGGTTGGCTGGGCCGCGGCAACAGGCGGACTCGACCTCACGGCGCTGGC
>DATBQT010000020.1:0-5247 GCA_036560685.1 Acidimicrobiales bacterium | reverse complement strand
GCCACGGCCGGGCTGCTCACCCGTCGGGCCGGCGAGCGGCTCCTGACCGACGTCCAGCACCTCTTCGACCTCCTCGCCTCCGAGGCGCCGTCCTCGCCGGGTGCAGCGACGCTGCTCGAGGCGCTCCAGCGGCTGCGCGCGGCGGAGCGCGAGGCGAGCGACGAGGACGTGCGCGCGAGGCGCATCGACACAGACGCGCCCGCGGTGCGGCTCATGACCGTCCACGGCGCCAAGGGGCTCGAGTTCGGCGTCGTGCTCTGCCCGTTCATCCAGCAGACGCGCTCCGACGAGCTGCGACCGCTCATCTGGCGAGACGAGACAATCCCGGGCCGGCTCCTCGATGCAGGCGGTCGCGAGGCGTGGAGCGACGAGCGACTCTCGGCGCCGACGAGAGAGGCGCGTGCCGCCCTGGCCGAGGCCGCCGCGGGCGGCGAGTCGCGACGTCTCCACTACGTCGCACTCACGAGGGCGATGCACCGATGCGTGGTGTGGTGGCTCCGCGCCTACGACGGGGCGGACCAGCGCCGCGACGAGCTCGCCGCCCTCCTCTTCGACCGCGACGTCGCGCACCGCCCGATCCAGCGGCCGAGGGCAATGCGGGACGACACGGCAGCTGCCACGTCCTACGACCTCGACGGCGCGGCGGCCATCGTCGCCCTTCGCGGGCACTTCGGCGCACTCTGCAACGACGGCCTGCTCGAGGTCGCCGCCGTGCGAGGACGGAGCAGCGACCCCTCCACGATCGAACGGCGCGCGACGAGCGGCCTCGCGCCCGCCTCGTTGCTCTCCTTCGCTCGGCTCGACCGCACCCTGACGCTCCGCGAGCTGCGCTGTTCGTTCTCCTCGCTCGTCTCGGGCACGCACGTCGACGGCAGCCTCGACGACGCCGTCGGGGACGCCGGCGCGAGCGACGAGGGTCCCGGCCCCGACGAGCCGGACGGCGTCGACGACGACCCGTTCGGCGGCCTGCGCGGCGCGCCATTCGGATCAGCGGTCCACGAGGCACTCGAAGAGGCGCTGCGGCGCCCTCGGCACGCCCGGTTCGACGACGCGCTTGTCGCCGCGCTGCACGTCGCCTTGCGGCGCCACTCGGTCGCAGAGAACGATCAGGTCGCTGAGGGCCTCCTCGCCGCGGCCGCCACCCCGCTGCACAGGGGCACGGCGCTTCGGGACCTCGCGCACGACGACGTGTCGACCGAGCTTCGGTTCGCCCTCCCCGTCGCTGCGGGCGTGGGCCTCGCGGCGATCTGCACGACGATCGCCGAGCGCGACGACGACGGCCCCTTCGCGGACTGGGCTCGGGCGCTGGCGGCGGACGCCCCGCACCGGCCGCTCGCGTCGTCACTCGTGGGCTCCATCGACCTCGTCACGACGCTCGGCACCACCGAGCGGTACGGGGTCATCGACTACAAGACCAACGTGTGGCCGCGATCACAGGGCGGCTACACCCAGGCCGGACTGCGCGCCGCGATGTCCGTGGCCGACTACCCGCTCCAGGCCGCCCTCTACCTCGTCGCGCTGCACCGCTACCTGCGGTGGCGCCTCGAGGGCTACGACCCGTCACGGCACCTCGGCGGGGCGCACTACCTCTTCCTGCGCGGCATGAGGGCGGGGTCCCAAGACGGGATCTGCTCGTGGTCGCCGCCGCCCGAGGCGATCGTCGCGCTCTCGGACCTGCTGGCTGGTGCGCGATGACGCTCGGTGCGCGGCTCACGCCCGCCACGTTCGACGCCGCGGCGTCCGGCGTCTTCGACTCGCTCGACCTACACGTCGCCGACATGGTCGTCCGTCGCGCGCAGATCGATGACCCCACGTTCGCCGTGGCGGTCGCACTCGCTGCCAAGGCCGTCCGCCTCGAGCACGTGTGCGTCGACGTCGACGTCGACGGGATCGCACTGCTGTGGACCGGGGACGGCCCCGCCGTCGGCGTGCCACCGGCGCCTGCGAGCCTCCTTCAGGCGCTCGTTGCCGCCGACGGCGCCGTCGAGGTCGTGGGCGACGGCATGCCCGTCGCCGAGAGCGGCGGCGCGCCACTCGTGCTCAGCGGGACACGCTGCTACCTGCGGCGCTACGCGCTGCTCGAGCAGCTCGTCGCTGAGCGGCTGCGCAACGACGCGTCGCTGTCGATGCCCGAGGGCACCGAGGCAGCGCTCGGTGCGCTCGGCGCCTCCGCGGACCCCTCGCAGCTCGACGCGGTGCGACGCGCGCTCTCGTCGTCGGTGTCGGTGATCGCCGGGGGCCCCGGTACCGGCAAGACGACAACGATCGCGCTGCTGCTGCGCGTCGCGTGCGCACTCGACCCACCGCTGGTCGTCGCGCTCGCGACGCCGACGGGCAAGGCGGCCGCAAGGCTGGACCAGGCGGTTCGAGCGGCGGCAGGCGACGACCCGTCGATCCCCCAGGCACAGACCATCCATCGCCTCCTCGGCATCGGCCGTGACGGCGTGTCGCGCGGTCGTCGGCGTCTGGACGCCGACGTCGTCGTCGTCGACGAGGCGTCGATGGTGTCGCTCCCGCTCCTGGCCGAGACGTTTCGCAGGACTCGTCCCGAGTCGAGAGTCGTCCTCGTCGGCGACCCCGATCAGCTCGCCAGCATCGAGGTGGGAGCGGTGCTCTCCGACGTGGTCGACGCCGCTGGCCCTGACAGCGGGGTGGTGGTCTCGACGCTGGACACCGCCCACCGCTTCGTCGATGCCGCCGGCGTCGCGGCGCTGGCCGACGCCGTGCGCTCCGGTCGCGTCGCCGACGTGGTGGCGGCGTTCGCCGCGAAGCCCGACGAGCTGTCACTCGTGGCGCCGGACGCGAGGCGCGACGCGATCCTCGAGCGCGTGGTCTCGCACGCCGTGGCCGTGATCGACGCGGCCCGGGCAGGTGATGCCCCGCTCGCGCTGACGCTCGTGTCCTCGCTCGGCGTGCTCTGCGCGACGCGACGAGGCGACGGCTCGACCGACTGGTGGCGCCGGGCAATCGAGCGCCTCCTCGTCGACCGTGGCGTGCTTCGTAGACGGGACCTCGACTACGTGGGCCGTCCGCTGCTCGTGACGAGGAACGATCCGCTCACGGGGCTCACCAATGGGTCGGTCGGCGTCGTCGTCGCCGACCGCGACGGGCGGACCGCCGTGTTCGACACGGGCTCGTTCCCGGTCGGCGCGGTCGCGGCAGCCGAGACGGTGTGGGCGCTCACCATCCACAAGTCCCAGGGCTCGGAGTACGACGAGGTCGTCGTCTCGCTGCCGGGACCCGAGAGCCCCGTCCTCACGCGAGAGCTCGTGTACACGGCCGTCACGCGGTCACGGCGCGCGGTCACGGTGCTGGCGCCAGCCGGCTCGCTCGAGGCAGCGCTCTCGAGGCGCGTGGCGAGGTCGAGCGGCCTCGCCGAGCGACTGGGCGCACGGTCGTCATCGTCGAGAGCGCCAGACGAGCCATCACCGCCGCGGCTCTTCGAGCCCTGACGGTCCAGCCTCCTCGGGCGCCAGGCAGCAGGCGTCGATCGCCTCCCACCTTGCTGCAGATCAGGCGAATCGTCCGCCGGGAGCCATCAGTGGACCGTGGCGACCGGGGTCTCGGTCATCGACGTGCTCGCGTTCAGCCCGTAGAGCGTGAAGACGGGCGGGCAGTAGACACCGACGGTGGTCGTGGACCCGAGGGTCAACGTCGTCGACAGTGAGACGTGCGCAGAGCCCCCCTCGACCAACTCGCCCGTCGCTGGAAAACTCAACAGCGTGGTGGGGAAGGGGGAGCCTGGGCTTCCGATGAAGCAGGTGACGCCGCCTTGGGCGTTGGCGGCAGTGAACGTGTTGCTCACCGTGACGTCCAGGTTGGCTGAGATGACGTAGCTGCCTGCGGCCAACGACTTCCCCGACGCGATGGTGGTGTCGAAGCTGCACGACGCGAAGCAGCCGAAGTTCCCGGTGCCGCTCACGACCCAGACATCACTCAACCCACCCGGAGGACCCTGCGGGCCGGTCGCGCCTGTGTTGCCCGTCGGCCCCTGGGCGCCAGTGTTGCCCGTCGGCCCCTGGGCACCCGGGGTACCCGGCTGGCCTTGGGCTCCGGTGCCCGGAGGTCCCGTCGGTCCCGTCGGTCCTTGCGTTCCGGTTGTCCCCTTGGCACCCTGTGCCCCGACGAGCGTCGCGAGCCACTGGGACAGGGTTCCGGAGAACCCGTCCTCCACGGCCAGCTGGTAGTTGGTCGCCCCGGTCGCTCCCGCGGGACCTGTCGGCCCGGTTGGTCCCGTCGCTCCCTGCGCACCGATCGTGCCCTTCGGCCCGACCAACGACGCGAGCCACTGCGACAGGGTCCCGGCGTAGCCGTTCTGCTGGGCCAGTTGGTAGTTGGTTGGGCCGGTCTGGCCGAGTGCGTTCCAGCTGATGGCCGAGTAGCCGGTCGGGCACGCGTGGGAGGCGGTTGAGACTTTCGACAGCGAACCGAGATGGAGGCAGGCGTAGAAGGTCGAGGGCGCGGAGCCCGAGGCCGTCGCAGAGACGGCGAGGCCGACGCCGAAGGCCGATATGGCAAGCAGTGCCGCCCCGGCGAAGCGAGGAATGCGAGCGGTCATGGCGTCCTCCAGTGCATCAGGAGCCGAAGCGAACGACCCGAGGCAGCGACGAGTCTCTCACCAACATGCCGCACGCGCTCTGGGGATTCGGCGCCTGATGCCGCCTGCTCGGACGATCCGAATCCGGCGCGGGGGTCCCGTACGCGGTGCTCGGCACCGGCACACGTGTCGCCGTCATTGGACCATTTCTGGTCCGCGTGAACCAACGACCAAGGGGTCGCTGTCGCTCGTTGGTCCCCGGTCGTCCCCACCGGCCATCGTGCGGCGGGCATGGCCCCGGCTGGCTACTAAGCCTCTGCGTCCCGCTTGATGGCCTCGAGTGTCACGGGGATGCCCGTTCGGGCCAGCTCCAGGCGGTTGGCAAGCTGCGCATCGGCGTCGGCACCGAAGCGCTCCTCGAACATGGCCTCTCCGCCTGGGAGGAAGTTCCACGACTCGGTCAGCTCCGTGCCCCCGTCGACGTCCGCGAAGGTGTACCCCCAGCGTGTCCACGTGCCGTTGACGACGTAGGCGAACTCTTTGCCCTTGTCAGCGACGACGACCTCCGAGCGCGTCTCCCAGGTCCGATCGGGCAGCACGTTCCTGCCGGTGAACCAAGAGCCGACCTCGGGACCAGCGCCGTCGTCCCACCAGCACTCCTTGCACACGGGACTCCACGACCCCATGCGAGTGATGTCCGAGACGAGGTC
>DATBQT010000019.1:0-4047 GCA_036560685.1 Acidimicrobiales bacterium | reverse complement strand
CGCTCCGAGAGGTGCTCGCCGAGGCCGAACACCGGCTGTAGTCGACGTGGGCGCGCCCCACGCGTCGGTGTGGTGGGCGACGCTCCAAGACCAGCCCGCGGCGCGGGCGCCGCTTGACGGCGACCTCGACGTGGACGTGGCGATCGTGGGTGCCGGGTTCACCGGGCTGTGGACCGCGAAGGCACTGCTCGACCACGACCCGACGATGCGTGTCGCCGTGCTCGAGGCGACCGTCGCCGGCGCGGGGGCGTCCGGACGAAACGGGGGGTGGGCGTCTGCCCTCTATCCCCTGTCGTTCGCGCGCGTCCGCTCATTGAGCGGCGACGACCAGATGCGCTCGCTGCGGCGCGCGCTGCGAGAGGGCGTGACCTCGATCGCCGACGAGGCAGCGGCGTCCGGGATCGAGTTCGACTATCAGCGCGGCGGCACCGTGACGCTCGCGCGAACCGAGCTCCAAGCCTCGCAGCTGCAGGCCGAGCTGGACGAGGCCACGTCGCTCGGCGACGGGCCGGACGACCTTCAGTGGCTCGACGCCGAGGCCGCCAGCGCGAGGTGCGCGGCGAGCGACGTCGTCGGCGGCCTCTACACGCCGCACTGCGCCGCCGTGCATCCCGCGAAGCTCGTGACCGGCCTCGCAGCGGTCGTCGAGCAGCTCGGCGGCTCGATCTACGAGGGGACGCCCGTGACCGCGATCGAACCGGGCGACCGCTGGCGGCGAGCTCGCGCGGTGACCGCGTCAGGAACTGTTCGCGCCGACGTCGTCGTTCGCGCCACTGAGGGCTTCACGCCGTCGCTCGCGTCGGCGCGCCGGGCAGTCGTGCCCCTCTACTCACTCGTCGTGGCGACCGATCGGCTCGACGTCTCGTTCTTCGAGCGAATCGGCCTTGGCGATCGCGAGACGTTCAATGACGCGAGGCACCTGATCATCTACGGGCAGCGCACCGCTGACGACAGGGTGGTCCTCGGAGGGCGTGGTGCGCCGTATCACTTCGGGTCGCGCGTGGACGCGCGGTTCGACGACGTGCCGTCGGTCTTCGACAAGCTGGAAGCCACGCTGCACGAGCTCTTCGGCGACGTTCCAGGTCGTGTCGCGTTCCGGTGGGGCGGCCCGCTCGCCATGGCGCGAGACCAGGCCCCCTCGGTGCGATTCGACGCCGACAGCGGCATGGCGAGCGCCGGCGGCTACGTCGGCGACGGGGTCGTGCTCAGTCGGATCGCGGCGCACGCCCTCGCGGACCTGATCACGGGCGTGGACTCAGCGCTCACACGGCTTCCGTTCGTCGGGCACCGCGCCCGTGACTGGGAGCCCGAGCCCCTTCGATGGCTCGGGATCAACGGCGGGCTGATGGCCGCGTCGATCGCAGACCGCAGAGAGGCGGCCACGGGCCGCGCGTCGATGGCCGCGACGGTGCTCGCTCGTCTGCAGGGACACTGACCGTCTGTCCGCGGCACCAGATCGGGTCGTCGGGACCGTAACATCGTCCGCAACGTGGCGACCCCGACCGATCTCGAGGTGACCACGGGCGACGTGTCAGACGACCCTGGGGTGGCGGGGTCCCGGGCCAAGACGAGGCGCGCTTCTCGCTTCGGGCTGCTGGCGGTGCTCCTCGTCCCGTTCCTCGAGAACCTCCCCGCGATCATCCGGCTCGTCCACTACGAGCCGCAGGCCAAGACCTCCGGCATCGGGCTCATTACGAAACTGGGCTACCTCCCTGGGCAGGCCTACCTCGACCCGAACGTGGGCTTCAACCAACAGGCGCTGGGCCACGCCGCGGCCCTGGCGTGGCTCCACGGGCACGTGCCGTGGTGGAACCTCAACTCGGGGCTGGGCATGCCGCTCGCGGCGAGCATCCAGTCGGGGAGCTTCTTCCCACCGACGCTGCTCCAGGCGCTCCCCCAGGGAACCCTGTGGTTCCACATCGCCCTCGAGTGCATGATCGGCTGGGCCACCTACGCGCTGCTTCGTGAGCTGCGGTGCTCGCCGTTCGCCGCGGCCGTCGGGGCGATCGCCTTCGAGCTCAATGGGGCGGTCGCCTGGATCACGAACGCGCCGGCGAACCCGGTCGCGTTCCTGCCGCTGTGCCTGCTGGGCGTCGAGTACGTCGTGAGCGCCTCGGTGGCCAAGCGAAGAGGCGGCTGGGTCCTGCTCGCGCTCGGCGTCTGGCTCACCATCGTCTCGGGCTTCCCGGAGGTCGCGGTGCTCAACAGCGCGCTCGTCGCGTGCTGGTTCGTGGTGCGCGTCGTCCAGAACCGCCGGGCCGCGGGTCCGATCGTGCTGCGCACGGCGGTCGGCGCGTGCGTCGGGCTGCTGCTCGCCGCCCCCCTCCTCAACGCGTTCGTCCGCTACCTGCACGTCGCCAACCTCGGCCTGCACACCCTTCCGCTCGCGACGGTGTCGATTCCGAGGCCGGGGCTCGCGATGCTCATCTCGCCGTACGGGTTCGGCGGGATCTTCGACAACAACGACCCGGTGATACTCGCTGTCTGGGAGCGCGTCGGCGGCTACACGGGCGTCACGATGCTCGTCCTTGCGGTCGCGGCGCTCTTTGGCGCGCGCGAGCGGCTGCTCCGGTTCCTGCTCGCCGGCTGGGCGCTCTTGTTCCTGGGCGCTGCCTACAACGTCGTGGTCCTCCATCAGATCGTGGAGAACCTGCCCGGGCTCAAGCACCTCGCCGTGTTCCGGTACTCCGCGCCGTCCTCGCTGTTCTGCCTCGCGGTCCTCGCCGCCTTCTTCGTCGACGACGCGCGGGTCCTCGTTGCAGGCCGAGCCGCACGCGACGAGTCGGCGTGGGCCACGCCACGCCGTGCACGGCGCTGGAGCCCCAGCTCGTGGTCGGGTCCGACACAGCTCGCGGCGCGACTCCTCCTCGGGCTCGCCATTGCCGTCGGGATCTACAGCCTCGGCTTCTTTGCCCCAGAGGCGGTAGGGGGACGGACGCTCACGCACCACCTCCTCCCGAAGTGGTACTGGGGCAGCCTGGTCATCGTGGGCCTCGCCGTCCTCGCGATCCTCTTCGCCGCCGTGCTCGCGTTCCTGCTGGGGGAGCGCCAGCGCAGGTTGATCCCCATCCTCCTCGGCACGATGCTCGCCGCGGAGTCGATGGGGTTCTTCGTCGTGCCGATCCTCGCCTTCCCGAGGGCGGTCACCTACGACACGAGCATCGTCAGCTACCTGCACAGCAACCTCGGGACCCAGCGGTTCTACACGGTCGGTCCCATCAGCCCGAACTACGGCAGCTTCTACGGCGTGGCGTCGCTCGACGCGGCCGACCTACCGATCCCCAAGAACTGGGCGCACTACGTCTCCACGCAGCTCAACTCGTGCGAGTTCCCCTGGCAGTTCGGCAACGGCGGCCCGCACGGCACGGTCGTGTGCCCGACGCCACTCGAAGAGGCGCTCTCGAACCTCCCGAACTACGAGGCATCCGGTGTCAAGTACCTCGTCACCTACTCGGGCATCCACCTGCCCAAGTACTCCCAGCCGCGAATCGGCGGCGCCGCGACCGTCGACGGCGGCCTGCAGCTCGCCCTCGCGTGGAAGCCGCCGTCCTACCTCGTCGGCGGCGTGCTCACCGGCATGACGATCCCGATGCCCGGCGGGCTCCCGAACCCCCTGCACGCGACGGTGTGCTCGGGCGTGCGCTGCTTCACGATGACACCGGTCGGCACGTCGCCGACCGGCGAGCGCTTCACGCTCGTCTCGCCGCTCCCGCTCGCCGCCACGTCGCTCAACGTCCTGCTCATCGCCAAGGCCGCGTCGCCCGCGCACGTGCTCACGGTCCCTGCTGACCCCGAGGCACCCTCGTCGGTGGTCGCCGACAACGTGCCGCTCTTGGACCGCGGCGCGATCGCCTCGTTCATCTACGACCCGAAGTCGGTGCCCCAACTCGTGCACGCCACCCGGACGTCGCAGGTCTACGCCCTGCCCCAGCCCGCCCCGATCGGGACCGCACCGGGCTGCACGATCGTCGCCCACTCGATGACCTCGTTCAGCGCCACCTGCGCGCAAGCCTCGACGCTCACCTACCGCGAGCTGTCCTTCGCGGG
>DATBQT010000018.1:0-6404 GCA_036560685.1 Acidimicrobiales bacterium | reverse complement strand
ACGACAATGACGCCGAACAGCACCGCGAACACGACACCCGCGGCGCCTGCAGCCCGCGGCGTCTGTATGGCGCGTGGCGTGAGCTCCGTCGGAGCTGGCGCGACCTCGATCTCGGTCCGACCATCCACTGTGAACGAGGTTCTCACATCGCGTGCGAGGCGGAACGGATGCACCGCACGAGGCGTGCCGCATCGCGGACAGAATTTCCGTTCACTTCGTCGCGTGACGCATGGCTGCCAATTTCACACGGACGCAACAACAGATCTCGCGAATTCCGGTAAATAGCCGCCTCGGGTGACCACGTATTCGACTCGCCTGTCGGTACGATTCGTGCTGTCGGACGAGGTCATCTGGGGTAGCGATGCGCACATCGAAGGTGGTCCTTGCCGCGGCGCTGTGCGCCGCGGTGAGCGCTATCGCCATCGGCACGGGCGCGCGCGTCACGGCGTCAGCAAGCGAACCGGCGACGACGCCCCCGACCCTCGCCCAGTGCCTGCAGCTCGTGAAGACCGAGGTGCACACCAAGAACAAGGTGACCGTCGCGACGGACAACCCTGTCTACCCGCCCTGGTTCGTGAACAACTCGCCCTCGAACGGCAAGGGCTACGAGTCCGCCGTCGCCTACCACGTCGCGCTCTCGCTCGGCTACAAGCACGCGGCCGTTGCCTGGGTGACCCAGCCCTACGCGACGAGCACGCTTGCCGGCCCGAAGCCCTTCGACTTCGACATCAACGAGATCACGTACGCAAAGCACCTCACGACGAGCGTGGCGTTCTCGACGAGCTACTTCAACCTCAATCAGTCGATCGTCGCGCTGAAGTCGAACAAGATCGTCTCGCACCACTCGGCGACCGCGCTCAAGACGTACCTCTACGGCGCCCAGACCGCGTCGGCGGGCCTCGCGTTCATCCAGACCAAGATCAAGCCGATCCGCCCGCCGATCGCCTACAAGACGCTTGACGGCGCGATCGCCGCGCTGCAGGCCAAGCACATCGACGCGATCGTGGTCGACACGCCTGACGGCCAGTACATCGCCACGCGCCAGCTGATCGGCGGGACGCAGCCGGCGCAGTTCAGGACGACCGGCTCGTACTACGCGCTCGTGCTGCAGAAGGCCAACCCCCTCGTCGCTTGCGTGGACACCGCGCTGCGGTCGCTCTCCAAGTCGGGCGAGATCGCCCGGCTCTCGAGGCAGTACCTCTCGGTGTACAACGCGATCCCGTTCATCGCCCCGTAACGCCGCGTCGACACGGCGTCCGTACACTGGCGGCATGGCGAGGGCAGCGGTTCCCGCCTACTGGCTGGTCGACATGGACGGCGTCCTCGCACGGGAGGGGACGGTGGTCCCGGGGGCCGACCGCTTCCTCGACGCGCTGCGCGCCGCGGGCCGCAGGGTCCTCGTCCTCACGAACAACTCGATCTACACGCCACGCGACCTGTCGGCGCGGCTCTCTTCGATGGGCCTCGACGTCCCTGAGGACGAGCTGTGGACCGCGGCTCTCGCCACCGCGCAGTTCGTCCAGACCCAGCGGCCGAACGGGTCCGCCTTCGTGCTGGGCGAGGCCGGGCTCACGACCGCGCTCCATGCGGTCGGCTACGTGATGACCGACCGTGACCCCGACTACGTGATCCTGGGCGAGACGCGCACCTACAGCTTCGAGGCAATCACGACCGCGGTGCGGCTTATCGCCTCGGGCTCGCGGTTCCTCGCCGCGAACCCCGACGCGACTGGGCCGTCGGCCGAGGGGATCCTCCCGGCGACCGGGTCGGTAGCCCAGCTCATTCGCCACGCGACGGGCAAGGCGCCGTACTTCGTGGGCAAGCCCAACCCGTTGATGGTGCGCGAGGGCCTGAACAAGATCGGCGGGCACTCCGAGGCGACCGTGATGATCGGCGACCGCATGGACACCGACATCGTCGCGGGCATCGAGGCGGGCTTCGAGACGATCCTCGTGCTGTCCGGGGTGACCAAGCTCGCCGACGTCGACCGGTTCCCCTACCGACCGGGTCGCATCGTGGACTCCGTCGCCGACCTCGTCGACGAGGTCGCCGAGGCCCGGTAGCCGGCGCCGCCTCGCTCCGGCACGGCGCCGCCCCGGGCACTACGGTCCGCGCAGCGAGCGAGTGCTCGCAGCGGGTCGTGAGGAGGGGACATGGATGCTCGGGCCCGAGGCCGCACGGCCTCGCGAGGACCTTCCAGCAGGCTCGCCCGACGCGTGGCGATCGGTGTCGCCGCGGTCGTGGCGGTGTGCGTGGTACCAGCCAGTGCGTTCGCACTCGGCACGACCGGCGACGCGAAGGCGATCGCGTTCTATCGCTCCGCGGTCGCCGCGACGAACAACCTCTCGTCCTACGTCCAGACGCAGACCGGGTACGTGCGGATCATCTCGAGCGTCGGCAAGACCGACTCGTCGAACTGGGCGTGGGGAAACCAGCAGTTCCGTCACGGCTACTACCCGACGCACGAGCGGCTCGTGATCGCGCAGAGCGCCGGCAAGGTCGTGTGGATCGAGGACACGCTCCGGCCGATCCTCCCGAAGTGCACCACGACCATCTGCAACACGGCGTTCCCCATCCAGTTCTTCATGACCAGGACCCGCGCCTATGAGGGCATCGTGACCTCGGGTTCCACCGCCGCGTGCTTCAACCGCGAGGCCTTCGTCTACGTCCCCTACCGCGCCGGCGGCCCGTGGTGGTTCACCGGCGGCCGCTACTTCCCGATGGTGGTGCGCGGCGGCCAGACCGTCATCACCTCGAAGTTCCCGAGCGGCGGCCAGCAGGTCACCGAGACCGACTCGATCGCGACCGCGAAGCGGCTCTTCGTGAGCTCGGTGATTCACCTCGCCGCGCACGGCTCCGGGCGTGCCTACGTGTACTCCAATCACGACGTCGTGCTCGCCGCCAGGCCGAAGCCGCCGAAGATCACGCTGTGTTCGTGACACCGCCCTGCGTGACGGCCCGAGGGCGCGGGGAGCGCCTCGAGATGCGTACGAAGGCGATGACGCTGATCGAGACGTAGGCGAGCCACGCCACCAGCTGCAGCGCGCTCGGGTGGTCGGTGTAGCCGAGCAGCGAGTGGAACAGGTCACCGACCGTGCTCGACTCGCTGACGACTGAGCTCGAGTTCCACAGCACGTGGCCGGACGGCAGCCAGCCGAGCGTCTGGAGGTTCTCAACGGCGTCGGCGACGAGCCCTGCGGCGAAGATCATGAGCACGATGCCGAGCACCCGGAAGAAGCGGCCGAGGTTGAGCCGGTGCCCCAGCCGGTAGATCCAAAACGCGAGGCCCATCGAGACGGCGAGGCCGGCGAACGCGCCGACGAGCAGCCAGCGGCCACGGTTCGCGGACGGTGCCTGCGACGAGCTTGCGAAGACGATCGCGAGCGTGAAGACCATCGTCTCGAGTCCCTCGCGTCCGACGGCCTGGAACCCCAGCACGCCGAGCCCGACCCTCGCGCCGCTCGACAGCGCCGCGTCGCTCCTGCGCTCGAGGTCGCCCGAGAGGGTCCGCGCGTGGGTCTGCATCCAGAACGTCATGTACGTCAGCGCCGCTGCGGCGAGCACATAGGTCACGGTCTCGAAGATCGTCTGGGCCCTCGAGCCGCTGTAGTGGTGGATGACCACGTAGGCCGCGACGCCCCCGGCGCCGATCAGGACGAAGGCGGCTGCGACGCCCGCGAACACGTCACGGAAGTGCCGACGCTGCCCGGAACGGTCGAGGTAGGCCAGCAGGATCGCGATGATCATCGACGCCTCGATGCCCTCGCGGAGGAAGATGACGAAGGTGGGGATCACGACGCGCGGCGCGCTCCAGGCCGAACCTGCCTCGTCATTAGGTTAGGCTAACCGAACCACGCTCCCGGGCTCGTCGGCGCGACTACCCGAGGAGCTCGACCCAGATCCAGCGGGCCGCCGCCAGCGTGATGGTGAAGGTCCTCGCGTCGCTTCGGACCGTGAGGAGCGTGGGCTCGGCGTCGTCGGCGACGACCTCGACCAGGGTGCCCTCTGCGATCCCGTGGTCGGCGAGCGTCGTGAGCAGCGCCCTCGCCTCGTGCTCTGCGACCTCGGAGACCCGGCGCACCCGCGCGGGGGCGCCCGCTTCGAGGTCGGCGAGCGCCACGAGGATCCCATAGCCGGGCGTCCGTCCGGGGATCGCGTTGCCGTGCGGGCACGTCGTCGGCGAGCCCATGGACCGGTCGAGGCGCTCGATCACCGCGTCCGAGAACGCGGAGGCGAGGTTGTCGGCCTCGACGTCGGCGGTCGCCCAGTCCAGGGCGAGGACGTCCACGAGCCAGCGCTCCAGGACCCGGTGGCGACGCACGATGGACGACGCCGCGCGCTGCCCGTCCTTGGTGAGCGTCACGCTCCGATCGGTGGCGACGTCGATCCAGCCGTCCCGTGCGAGACGCTGCAACGCGTCACTGACGGTCGGCGCCGAGACGCCGAGCCAGACCGCGAGGCGGCTCGGGCGGACGGTCTCACCCTCGCCCGCGATGCAGTAGATCGTCTCGAGGTACCGGTCGACGGTCGCAGAGGTGACGGTCGGGACGCTGCTCGGCACCACGCACCGAGCCTACGGTCGTTCGAGCGAGGTGTTCAGACGTGGGAGCGCAGCTCGGGGAGCTCGGCGGCGCGGGCGAGCAGGTCTCGGTCCCGGTCCCAGGTGAGGAGGCGCTCCGCTTGGGTCACGGTGCACCAGCGAAGCTCGTCGACCTCATCGTTGGGCACGAACTCCCCGCCGGTCGCCGACATCATGAAGTACGCGACGACCTTCGGGCGGCCCTTGCGGTGCTGGTACTCGGTCGTCCCGATGAAGCGGACGGCGCTGCACACGAACCCCGTCTCTTCTTCGACCTCGCGGCGCGCGGCCTGCTCGTAGGTCTCACCGAGGTCGAGCTTGCCCTTGGGGAAGGTCCAGTCGCCACGCATCTCGCGCCACACGACCGCGACGAGCGGTCCGTGCACGGCGTCGCGCCGCACCACGATGCCGCCTGCGGCGTGGATGGCCTCGGTCGTCTCGACGGGCGGCGCGATCGCGGTCGTCACTGCGATGAGGCTACAAGTCCCCCAGGCGAAAACGGGGGACACCGTAAGTTGGGCCGATGCCCATCGCGGTGCTCCACGGCGCCGCGCGCGCGGCGATCGTCCTCGTGACCGGGATCGCCGCGGGCATCGCCAACGGCGTCGCGGGCGGGGGGTCGTTCATCACCTTCCCGGTCCTGCTCGCCCTCGGCCTGCCCGCGCTCACGGCCAACGTCTCGTCGTCGGTCGGCGTGCTGCCGAGCTACGTCGGCGGCATCGCGGGGTTCCGCGCCCAGCTCGCCGGGAAGCGGCGGCTGCTGACCGAGCTCATCCCCGCGAGCGTGGTGGGCGCGCTGGTGGGGACCGCGCTGCTGCTGCGTGGGACCCCCGAGGAGTTCCGCACCGTCGTGCCGTGGCTCATCGGCATCGCGACGGTCGTCTTCGCGATCCAGCCCCTCGTGGTCCGGGTCGTCTCGCGTGTCCCCCACGACCACCCCACGCGCATGGCGCTGCTCCAGATCGGGACCTTCGTCATCGCGATCTACGGCGGCTACTTCGGCGCGGGGCTGGGGATCCTGCTGCTCGCCGTCATGGGTCTCGCGCTCCCCGACGACCTCGGCACGCTCTCAGGGCTCCGCAGCGTGCTGTCGATCCTCATCAACGCGGTCGCCGCGACGGTGTTCGTGATCCGTGGCCACCTGGCGTGGGACGTCGTGGTGTGCCTCTGGGTGGGGACGCTCGTCGGCGGCTTCCTGGGGACGGCGGTCGTGCTCCGGCTGCGACCCGTGTGGCTCCGCGCCGTCATCGTGGCGATCGGCGCGGCGACCGTCGTCCGCCTCACCGTCGGGTCCTGACGCACGCTGTGCTGGTTGCAGGCTCGCGTCGTTCGGCGGTGGTCAGCCCGTCACGCTGCCGGTGCCCTGCACCGACGGCCACGACGACACCCTCGGCCACGTCGACGGCGGTGTCGGTTGCTGGACGTGCGGCTGGGCTGAGGCCGGCAGTGCCACGGGGCTCACGTAGCCGATGATCGGGTCGCCCTGCGCCGTCTGGGACGCGGGGGTGAACAGGCCGCTTCGCCACACCGAGCTCGCCACCGGCAGGTTGCCCGAGTTGCCCGAGACCACGTCGATCTTGCCGCCGCTCACGGCCACGACGATCCCGACGTGCGCGCCCCACAGCGGGTTGAGGACGCCCCAGACGACGGCGTCGCCGACGGCGGGCATCTTCTTGATGCCCTGGAGGAACTGGTGCCGCGTGCGGCCCCACGTGACGAAGGTCTTCGACGCGCCGGTGATCCCCGACGTGTCGACGCCGGCATTCAGCCACACCCACTGGGCGAAGTCGCTGCACCACTCCTCGGTCGCCGTCCCCTTGGCGCA
>DATBQT010000017.1:0-3913 GCA_036560685.1 Acidimicrobiales bacterium | reverse complement strand
GACCAAGCCGGTGCCGACTCCGACCCCGGAGACCGAGCACTTCTGGGAGGGCACCAAGGCCGGCGAGCTGCGCGTCCAGCGCTGCAACGCGTGCTCGACGACGTTCTTCTACCCGCGCGTGGGCTGTCCGCACTGCGGGTCGACCGACGTCAGCTGGATCGTGGCGTCCGGACGCGCGCGGCTGCACACCTACCTGATCAACCATCGCCCCGCCCCCGGCTTCGAGGACGAGTCGCCCTACGCGATCGCCGTCGTCGAGCTCGAGGAAGGCCCGCGGATGATGACGAACATCGTGGGGGTGGCGAACACCCCCGAGGACCTCGAGCTCGACATGGACCTCGTCGTCGACTTCCAGGACCGTGGCGACCAGCGCGTCGCGGTCTTCCGGCCCGCCCGGGGCGCCGCGTGAGCGCGCGCGCCACCGCCGTCATCGTCGGCGCCGCGGAGACCGAGCGCATCGGCGTCGTGCCCGACGTGTCCACGCTCGAGCTCCACGCCGACGCCGCCCGCCGGGCGATCGCCGACGCCGGGCTCACGATTGCCGACGTCGACGGCGTGGCGACCGCAGGGCTCTCGCCCATCTCGGTCGCGCACTGCCTCGGCATCACGCCGACCTACGTCGACGCCACGTCGGTGGGTGGGTGCTCGTTCCTCGTCCACGTCCGCCACGCCGTCGCGGCGATCGCCGCGGGCCACTGCGAGGTCGTGCTCATCACGCACGGCGAGTCGGGCCGGTCCCGCGTCGGCGCCCCGCTGCGGACCTGGGACACCGCGTCGCCGCAGGGCCAGTTCGAGCTCCCCTTCGGACCCGTCGGGCCGCCGACGTTGTTCCCGATGGGGGTGCTGCGGTTCATGAAGGAGACCGGCCTCACCCACGAGCAGCTCGCCTCGGTCGCCGTCGCGCAGCGTCGCTGGTCCTCTCAGGTCCCCCGCGCGATGTACCGCGAGCTGATCACGGTCGACGACGTGCTCGCGTCGCGGATGGTCGCCTACCCGATGCACCTGCTCGAGTGCTGCCTCGTGACCGACGGCGGCGGCGCGCTCGTCGTGACCTCCGCCGCCCGCGCGCGGGCCATCCCGGGCCCCAAGCCCCCCGTCTACGTGCTCGGCACCGGCGAGGCCGCCGAGACGCCGCTCGTCTCGATGATGCAGGACTTCACCCGGTCGATCGCCTTCCAGCTGTCGTCGCGCAGCGCGTTCGAAGAGGCCGGGATCGGACCGGGCGACGTCGACCACCTCATGGTCTACGACGCGTTCGCGCACCTGCCGCTCTACGGGCTCGAGGACCTGGGGTTCGTCGGGCGCGGCGAGGCGGGGCCGTTCGTCGCCGAGGGCAACACCTCGCCGGGCGGGTCCCTGCCCATGAACACCAACGGCGGCGGGCTCTCGTACACCCACACCGGGATGTACGGCATGTTCCTCATCCAAGAGTCGGTCCGCCAGCTGCGCGGCGAGGCCGCGGCCCAGGTGCCCGGCGTCGAGGTGAGCCTCGCCCAGGGGGTTGGCGGAATGTTCATGGCGGCTGGCACGCTGGTGCTGGGCACGGCCGCCGCGGCGGGGGCGTGACCGGCGCCACGGGCGCGAGAGGGGGTGGCATGGAGATCGACCTCGGTCCCGAGTACACCGAGTTCCGAGCCGAGATGCGCGCGTGGATCGACGAGCACGCGCCGGACGGGCTCCGCGAGCTGGCGGACTGGGGCGGCCCGATGTTCGCGGGCGGGCGCCGCGGCGCGCGGCTCGGCCTCGCCATGGCCGACCCCGCCTACCGCGAGTGGGAGCGCCGGCTCGCCGAGCACCGGCTCGTCTGTGCGCAGTGGCCCGAGGCGTTCGGCGGGCGGGGCTGGAACGCGGTGCGCTACGCCGTCTTCTCACAGGAGCTGCGTCGCCAGGGCGTCCCCGCCGTGCGCCGCGGCATGGGCGAGTCGCTCGTCGGACCCGCGATCATCGTGCACGGCACCGACGCGCAGCGAGCGCACTTCCTGCCGCGGATCGTGTCGGGCGAGGACGTCTACTGCCAGGGCTACTCGGAGCCCGACCACGGCTCGGACCTCGCCGCGGTCGAGACGCGGGGGATCGTCGACGGCGACGAGCTCGTGATCACCGGCCAGAAGTGCTGGACCTCCGGCGCGCACCGCGCGAACATGATGTTCGTCCTGTGCAGGACGGACCCCGACGTCCCCAAGCATCGTGGCCTGTCGTACGTGCTCGTGCCGTTCTCTGAGGCCAACGGCGTCACGGTGCGGCCCGTGCGCCAGATGTCCGGGGCGGCCGAGTTCTGCGACGACTTCCTCGACTCCTCGCGCGCGCCGCTGTTCAACGTGATCGGTGGGCTCAACAACGGCTGGCGCCCTGCGATGACGACGCTCGGCCACGAGCGCGGCGGCAACGCCACGACCGCGCACCTCGGCTTCGAGCTGGAGCTGTCCGAGCTGATCGAGCTCGCCCGAGCCAACGGCAAGGCCAAGGACCCGCTCGTCCGCCAGAAGCTCATGTGGTGCTACACCCAGGTGCAGCTGATGCGCTACGCGGGGCTGCGGACGCTGTCCACGCTCGTCGAGGGTCGAGAGCCGGGCCCCGAGGCGTCGGGGTCCAAGCTTGCGTGGAGCGAGTACCACAAGGTGTTCGGCGAGATCGCGATGGACGTCGTGGGGACCGACGCGATGCTCCGCCCCGACGAGGACGGCTACGCGACGACCGAGTGGCAGGACACGTTCTTCGCGAGCCGCGCGGGCACGATCTACTCGGGCACGAGCCAGATCCAGCGCAACATCGTGGGCGAGCGCGCGCTCGGGCTGCCGCGCGAGCCGAAGGTCGGGAGCGACGCATGAGCGGGATCTGTGAGGGTCGCGTCGCCATCGTCACGGGTGCGGGGCGCGGCATCGGGCGGGGCCACGCGATCGAGCTCGCCCGCCAGGGCGCCAAGGTGGTCGTCAACGACCTCGGTGCCGAGATGGACGGGACCGGCAGCTCGATCGGCCCGGCGGGCGAGGTCGTCGACGAGATCCGAGGGTTCGGTGGCGAGGCGTTCGCGAACGGCGAGGACGTGTCGGACTGGGACGGCGCGGGCCGCCTCGTCGCCGCGGCGATCGAGACCTACGGCGCGCTCGACGTGCTCGTCAACAACGCGGGCATCCTGCGCGACCGGATGCTGGTCAACATGACGATCGACGAGTGGGACGCGGTCATCCGCGTGCACCTGCGTGGCACCTTCGCCCCGACGCGGTGGGCCGCGGAGCACTGGCGCACGCGCGCCAAGGAGGGCTTGTCCAACGACGCGAGGATCATCAACACGAGCTCGTCGTCGGGCATCTACGGCAACGTCGGCCAGACCAACTACGGGGCGGCCAAGGCGGGCATCGCGTCGTTCACGGTCATCGCCGCGATGGAGCTCGCGCGCTACGGCGTGACCGTGAACGCGCTCGCGCCGGGCGCGCGGACCCGCATGACCGAGAGCCTGATCCGGGCTCGCGGGATCGACGACCCCGCCCCCGAGGAGTTCGACGAGCGCTCGCCCGACAACGTCGCGCCGATCTGTGCGTGGCTCGCGAGCCCCGAGTCCGCGAGCGTGACGGGGCGGGTCTTCAACGTGGCCGGCGGCCGCATCAGCGTGGCGGAGGGCTGGCACGCCGGACCGCTCGCCGACCACGGTGACCGCTGGGACCCCGCCGAGCTCGGCGGGGTCGTCTTGGACCTCGTGGCGCGCGCCGCGCCGAACGCGCAGATGTCCGGCCAGATCCCCTGGCCTGCATCGACCGAGGACCGGCCATCCAGCGAGGCGCGCGCGTGACCGCCGAGCGGTTCCCCATCGAGGCGGGCCACATCATGGCGTTCGCAAGGGCGATCGGCGACTTCTCGGTGGTGTACCACGACGATGCAGCCGCGCAGCGCACAGAGGTCGGCGGGATCATCGCGC
>DATBQT010000016.1:0-2512 GCA_036560685.1 Acidimicrobiales bacterium | reverse complement strand
AGAGGTCGCCTCTCGGACCTCGTCGGGGTCCCGGTGGAGGACGCCCGCCACGTGGGCCCCGACCAGCGCCACATGGGCCGGTTCGTTCGGCCTGCCGCGGTGCGGGACGGGTGCGAGGAAGGGGCTGTCGGTCTCCACCATGAGCCGGTCGAGCGGCACGGTGGTCACCGCCTCTCGCAGCGCGTCGGCATTCTTGAAGGTCACGATCCCCGAGATCGACACCACCATCCCCGCCGCCACGCAGCGCCGGGCCTCGTCCGGCCCGCCCGTGAAGCAGTGCACGACGGTTCGCGCAGGCACGCCGGTGTCCGCCAGGACCTCGAACAGGTCATCGAAGGCGTCGCGGACGTGCAGCACGAGCGCGAGGTCGCGCTCCATCGCGAGGCTGACCTGCTCGCGCAGCGCGACCAGCTGGTCAGCCCTCGGCGAGTGCTCGTAGTAGTAGTCGAGGCCGCACTCCCCGATCGCGACCACCCGGTCGGCGCCCGGCGCGTCGAGGACATCCCTCAACCCTCGAGTGCCGGTTGAGGCTTCGTGCGGGTGCAGGCCGACCGTGGCGAACAGCTCCACGGCGAGTCCCCCGAGGCCCGCGAGGCGGATCGCCTCGAGCGAGCTGTCCACGTCGGTGCCCACGCACACAGCCCGGTCGACCCCGGCGGCGGCGGCGCGCACGAGCGTGTCGCGGACGGCCACGTCCGCGTCCCCCTCGCTGGTCTCTTCAGGCTGGGCGAAGCGGCCCTGCAGGTGGCAGTGCGAGTCCGTCCACCCGGTCACGTCGCCGCCCCTTCAGTCGCGGCGGCGCGGGAACAGCGGGTCGCCCTTGTGCACCGCGAGGCCGCCGGGGTAGCGCCCCCAGGCGGCCGCTTCGGGGAGCCGCTCGTCTGCGGGGTCCCCGGTCAGTCCCAGCCGCCGCCAGATCTCCCTCGAGGTCGCGGGCATTGCCGGCGCCACGAGCAGCGCCACGATCCGAAGCACCTCGAGCGCGTCGCCCAAGACGCGGTCGACCGCGTCGCCGGGCTCGGCCTTCCATGGCTCGGCGGCCTCGAGCGCGGCGTTGGCGGCCCCGATGAGCCGCCACGTGGCCTCGAGCGCATGGTGCGGCGCGAAGCCGTCCCAGCCGGCCGCTGCCCCCTTGACCGCGACGGTCGCCGCGTCGGCCAGCTCCGAGGCCGGGTCCGGTGCGGGTCCCACGCCCGCGCACTTGGAGCCGACGACGGTCGCCACGCGCGACAGGAGGTTGCCGAGGTTGTTCGCGAGGTCGGCGTTGTAGCGCGCCGTGAGCCCCTCGAGCGAGAACTCGCCGTCGGCGCCGAGCGGCACCTCTCGGAGCAGGTGGTAGCGAAGCGCGTCGACGCCGAAGTCCTCGGCGAGCGACGACGGCGACAGGTCGGTGATCCGGACCGGCGTCTCGGCGTCGGGCGCCATCGTCTTGCTCAGCTTCTGGCCGCCGACCAGGAGCCAGCCGTGGACCTGGAGGTTCGCGGGTGGGTCGATCCCTGCCGCCATGCACATCGCCGGCCACCACACGCAGTGGAAGCGCAGGATCTCCTTGCCGAGCAGGTGGTGCGAGTACGGCCACCATGAGGCGAACGCGGCCTCGTCCACGCCGTAGCCGATCGAGGTGAGGTAGTTGATGAGCGCGTCGTACCAGACGTAGAACACCTGGCTCTCGTCCCACGGCACCGTGATCCCCCAGGTGAGCTTCGCGCGCGTGATCGAGATGTCGCGCAGCCCGCCCTTGATGAACGACAGCGCCTCGTTGCGCTTGGTCTCGGGCTGCACGGCGGTCGGGTTGGCCGCGTACCACTCGATGAGCCGGTCCTGGAACGCGCTGAGCCGGAAGAACCAGTTCTCCTCGGTCATCTCGATGACGGGCCGGTGGTGGATCGGGCACTTGGCGTCGACGAGCTCTTCTTCGGTGTAGTAGTCCTCGCAGCTCACGCAGTACAGCCCCGAGTACGTGCCCTTGTAGATGTGGCCGTTCTCGTAGACCGTGGAGAGGAACGCCTGGACCGTCGTGGCGTGTCGGGGCTCGGAGGTCCGGATGAAGTCGTCGTAGGCGATGTCGAGATCGCGCCAGGCATCGTGGAACCGCACTGCCATGCGGTCGGTCCACTCCTGGGGCGAGACCCCGTGGGCCTCGGCCGCCTCCGCCACCTTCTGGCCGTGCTCGTCGGTGCCGGTGAGGAACCTCGTCTCGTCGCCGATCGCTCGGTGCCACCTGCAGATCGCGTCGGCGTTGACGGTGCTGTAGGCGGTGCCGAGGTGGGGCGCGTCGGTGACGTAGTAGATCGGCGTCGTCAGGTAGAACCGTCCCACGCGCGCAGCGTACCGGCGCTAGTCGCGGACCCCGGGCTGGTGTCGCAGCGCCTCTTCGTATGCTCGACGCCTCGAGACGCCGAGCGACGCCGCGACGGTCGTCGCGGTGTCGCGGATCGTCGAGCCCGCGTCGAGCTCGGCGACGACCGCGCGCGCGACGTCGACGTCGTCCACGCGCCTCGCCGGCGCGCCC
>DATBQT010000015.1:0-6623 GCA_036560685.1 Acidimicrobiales bacterium | reverse complement strand
GGGCGCAGCGCCTCCGACTGACCGGGCACCAGCCGATCGTCGCCACGGGCGGCGCGCGGCTCGAGGACCTTTTCGAGCAGCTCCAGCGCGGCGAGACCGCGACGCTCAACATCGTGCTCAAAGCCGACGTCCAGGGCTCGCTCGAGGCGTGCACCGAGAGCCTGCGCAAGCTCGAGCGCGACGACGTCAAGCTCGCGTTCGTGCACCGCGGCGTCGGCGGCATCACCGAGAACGACGTCCAGCTCGCCAAGGCCTCCAACGCGACGATCATCGGCTTCAACGTGCGCCCCGACCGGCGCTCGCGCGAGCTCGCGAAGGAGGAGAAGGTCTCGATCAGGACCTACGAGATCATCTACAAGCTGATCGAGGACGTCCAGGCCGCCATGCTCGGCCTCCTTGCGCCGGAGTTCGAAGAGGTCGTCACCGGCGAGGCCGAGGTGCGCGAGATCTTCCGCGTCCCGCGCATCGGCGCGATCGCGGGGTGCTACGTGCGAGACGGCGTCATCACGCGAGGCTCCAAGGTCCGCTTCCTGCGTGACGGCGCGATCATCTGGAAGGGGACGATCACGTCGCTGCGCAGGTTCAAGGACGACGCGCGCGAGGTGGCCGCGGGCTACGAGTGCGGCATCGGCCTGTCGGACTTCCAGGACCTGAAGGACGGCGACATCATCGAGACCTTCGAAGAGCGCGAGATCCCGCGGTCGGCGTAGCCGTGGGAGCGAGCCCCAAGGGGAGCCATGGCTACCCGCGCGTCGCGCGGGTCAACGAGGTCCTCCGAGAGGTCGTCGCCGACTCGCTCGAGCGCCTCTCGGACGCCGAGGACGCCCTCGAGCTGCTGACGGTGACCGGCGTCGAGACCGCGCCGGACCTGCGCACCGCGGTCGTGTACCTCTCGTCGATGAGCGACGAGGCCGCGGTCGTGCTCGAGGAGCGGCGCGTGCAGCTGCAGCACGAGGTCGCGACCCAGGTTCGGATGAAGCGGACCCCGAAGCTCTCGTTCCGCGTCGACCCCGCGGTCGTCCACGGCTCGATGGTCGACGACACGCTGCGGCGACTGGCGGACCCGGACAAGTGACGACCGAGCCCATCGGGCTCGCCGTCATCGACAAGCCCGCGGGGATGACCAGCCACGACGTGGTTGCCGCCGTCCGCCGGGCGCTCTCGATCAAGCGCGTCGGCCACGCGGGGACCCTCGACCCGCCCGCGACCGGGGTGCTCCTGGTCGGCGTGGGTCGCGCCACGCGCTTGCTTGGGTTCCTCCAGGGCACGGACAAGGCCTACGAGGGGACCTTCGTGCTCGGGAGCACGACCTCGACGCTCGACGCCGCCGGCGAGGTGACGGCCACCTTCGAGATGGACGGGGTGGCCGACGAAGCCGTCGAGGCGGCGGCCGCACGGCTCACCGGCGAGCTGGACCAGGTGCCGCCGATGGTGTCGGCGCTGTCCGTCGGGGGCCGCCGGCTCCACGAGCTCGCGCGCGAGGGCATCGAGGTCGAGCGCGAGCCCCGCCGGATCGTCGTGTCTGCCTTCGACGTCGCGGCGGTGGGGGAGGGCACGTGGCGCTATCGCATCGAGTGCTCGTCGGGGACCTACGTGCGGTCGCTCGTCGACGACCTCGGGCGCGCGCTCGGCGGGGGCGCCCACGTCGCCACGCTGCGACGCACGCGGGTCGGTGCCTTCACGATCGACCAGGCGCTCGCCCTCGAGACGTTCGTCGCGCGCGCGGCCGAGGGCACCGCCGAGCTGCTCGAACCGGCCGCGATGGTGGGCGCGCTCGACACCGAGCGCGTGACGACGAGCGACGTCGACGCCCTGGTCCACGGTCGGTCGATCCGCGTCGCGACGCGTCGTGGCGCGCCGTCGAGCGTGGCGGTGTGCCGCGAGGACGGCTCGCTCGTCGCGGTGTGCGACGACGACGGCGACGGCCGGCTTCGCCCGAGCGTCGTGCTCGCGACGCAGGGAGCCGACAGCATCGACGGCTAGGTTCCTAGCGGTGCAGACCTTCGCCGAGGGCGCCTATCTCGCGGATGGCACGCGCGCCGCTGTGACCGTCGGTGTCTATGACGGCGTCCACCTCGGCCATCGGCACGTGCTGGACCGCCTCCGTGCACGCGCGGCGACCGAGGGGCTCACGACCGTGGTCGTGACCTTCGACCCGCACCCTGCCGTGGTCCTCTCACCGGAGCGCGCGCCGTCCCTGCTGACCACGCTCTCGCGCCGCCTCGAGCTGCTCGCAAGCGAGGGGATCGACCGCTGCGTGGTGGTCGGGTTCGACGCCGTGCGCGCCACCCAGGACCCCGCGGCCTTCGTCGACCGCGTCCTCGTCCAGCAACTGCGCGCCGCCGCGGTCGTGGTCGGGGAGAACTTCCGGTTCGGGCAGGGCCGCGCGGGTGACGTCGCGCTGCTCCGGACGATCGCCGCGCGCGAGGGGTTCGAGGTGGAGGGCGTCGCGCTCGACGCGAGCGGCGGGGCGCCGATCTCCTCGACGCGGATCCGAGAGCTGCTGGCCGCGGGCGACGTGCACGAGGCAGCCGCGCTGCTCGGGCGGCCGCACGAGCTCGAGGGGATCGTGGAGAAGGGCGACGGCCGCGGGCGCTCCCTCGGGTACCCGACGGCGAACCTCGCGGTCACCTCGGGCCTGTGCGTCCCGGCGGTGGGCATCTACGCGGGGCTGTGGACGAGGCCGTCGGGCGAGCAGGCGACCGCGGCGATCTCCGTGGGCCGACGTCCGACCTTCTACGAGCACGGCGACGTGCTGGTCGAGGCCTACCTCCTCGATGTCGACGACTCCCTCTACGGCGAGGTCAGCCGCGTCGAGTTCCACGAGCGGCTTCGTGGCGAGGAGAAGTTCGACTCGGTGGACGACCTCGTGGCGCAGATCGGACGCGACGTCGACGCGACGCGACGGCTCGTGGGCCAGGCGCGGACGTAGTCGCGCCCTGCCCCAAGATGACGAGACGCCGGCGCCGGTGCGAACACCAACGCCGGCGCGCCGCCGGAACCACTCGAGGGCAGGAAGTCCACTCGAATAAGTCGTACCCCACCCGCGTCGGCTCCAAACATCGAGTTTCCGACGTGCCGCTGCCGGGGCGTGGCCCTCTCGACGGCCCTCACAGTTAGCGTTGAGGTTCGTGTCGATCGCTGCGGGGCACAGCGCGAGGCGAGGAGCAGCACCGTGCCAGAGGACGACCTGAACACCGACGGATTCGGCGCCGACGGGATCGACGACTGGCCGCATCCACTCGAGCCGCGCTCCGCGAGCCCGACCCGCGAGTCCGAGCTCCTGCTCGGGGCGCCCGACGTCGACAACCTCGAGTCGAACTTCCCGCCGATCGCCGACTACGCCTTCTTGTCGGACTGCGAGGCGAGCTGTCTCATCGCGCCGACCGGCGCGGTCGAGTGGCTGTGCCTCCCCAAGCCCCACGACCCGAGCGTCTTCGGCACGATCCTCGACCGCGCCGCGGGCTCGTTCCGGTTCGCGCCGGCCAACGCGGTGCCCGCGCACCGCCAGTACGTGCCGGGCACGATGGTGCTGTCGACGACCTGGCAGACGCGCAGCGGCTGGCTCGCCGTCTACGACTTCCTCGCGATCGGGCCGTGGCACCGCTCGTCGGTGCGCACCGAGCACCACCGGCGCACGCCGGGGGACTACGAGCCGCGCCACATGCTGGTGCGGTCCGCCACCTGCCTGCACGGCAGCGTCGACGTGCTGCTCTCGTGCGAGCCGTCATTCGACTACGGCCGCGTCGACGCGACCTGGACGTACGACGGCGACTCGTACACCGAGGTCAGCACCACGAACCCCGACTGCCCGCGGCTGTCGCTGCGCGGCACGCTGCGCATGGGCATCGAGGGACGCGCCGTGCGCGCGCGGCACCGGCTGTCCGAGGGCGAGTCCACCTACGTGGCCCTGGGCTGGACGGACTCGCCGCCGCCCGCCGACGGCAACGACGCGGACGCCTGGCGAGCGGAGACCAGCAGGTTCTGGCGCGGCTGGATGGACGTCGGCCGCTTCCCCGACCACCCGTGGCGCGAGCACGTCCAGCGCAGCGCGCTCACGCTGAAGGGGCTCACCTACGCGCCGACCGGTGCGCTCCTCGCCGCGCCGACGACCTCGCTCCCCGAGAATCCCGGGGGCACGCGCAACTGGGACTACCGGTACACCTGGGTGCGCGACGCCGCCTTCGCGCTGTGGGCGCTGCACGCGCTGGGCTTCGACACCGAGGCGGACGACTTCCTCGCGTTCCTGGGCGACGTCCTCGAGCCGCACGGCAGCACCAGGGGCACCGGGTCGGCGCGCGAGCGCCTCCAGGTGCTCTACCCGGTCGACGCGACGGGCGCACCGCCCGAGGCAGAGCTCGACCACCTGACGGGCTACGCGGGGAGCAGGCCCGTGCGGGTCGCGAACGGGGCGTACAACCAGGACCAGTTCGACATCCTCGGCGCGATCGTCGACTGCGTCTACCAGCACACGCGCACGCGCGACTCGCTGAGCGAGCGGGCGTGGCGCATCGTGGTGCAGGCCGTGGAGACGGCGCTGTCGTGCTGGCGCAACCCCGATCGAAGCATCTGGGAGATCCGCGGCGAGCCCAAGCACTTCACGTTCTCCAAGGTCATGTGCTGGGTGGCGGCGGACAGGGGATCACGCCTCGCAGCCCTGCGGGGCGAGCGCGACCTGGCGGAGCGGTGGTGGGCGGCCGCGCTCGAGATCCACGCGGACATCTGCGAGCACGCGGTCGACGACACCGGCAGGTTCATGCAGTCCTACGGATCTGACGAGCTCGACGCGTCGCTGCTGCTGCTCCCGCTGCTGCGGTTCTTGCCGGCCGAGGACGAGCGCGTCCGTTCGACGGTCCTCGCGATCGCCGACGAGCTCGCCGAGGGGCCCTTCGTCTACCGCTATCGCACCCAGAAGGTCGACGACGGCATCGGCGGGGAGCCCGAGGGCAGCTTCACGGTGTGCTCGTTCTGGCTGGTGTCGGCCCTCGTCGAGATCGGCGAGCTCGATCGCGCGCGCACCAACTGCGAGAAGCTCATCGGCGCGGCAAGCTCGCTTGGCCTGTTCGCCGAGGAGCTCGATCCTGCGACGGCGCGCCACCTCGGCAACTTCCCCCAGGCGCTCACGCACCTGTCGCTCATCAACGCCGTCCTGCACGTGATCGAGGCCGACCAGCGCACCCAGGGCGAGGCGGTGCGCCACGCGGGCTCCCCGAGCTGGTGGACGGCCGCCGGGAAGGAAGACCGCACGATCGTGAACCCGTGAGGCCGTGAACCTGTGACGCCTCGCGAGCACGGTGCTCGCCGCACGTGCTCGGCACCGGTGTTCGACCCCGCGGGGTTCGGGTACAAGTGCTGGGATGTCGTCGTGGCGAACCGGGCCCGTGGTGGAGCGCTCCCCCGTAGGGTCCGTGTGCAACGAGACGCCGGCGCGCACGGCGTCCAGGGAGGTGCACGTGGCAGCTCGTGACGTCGCGGCGAGCGCGCTGCTCTCGCCGGCGCCACAACTCGTCGTCGTGGCGAACCGGCTGCCGATCCGGCTATCCGAGCCCGGCGCCCACGAATGGGAGCCGAGCCCGGGTGGGCTCGCCTCGGCGCTGACGCCGGTCCTTCGGGCCCACAAGGGGGCGTGGGTCGGTTGGTCGGGTGAGACCGACGGCACCTCGGCGCCCGACACCGAAGAGGGGATCGGGCTCACGTCCGTGCCGATGAGCGCCGATGAGTACGCCGAGTTCTACCTCGGCTTCTCCAACGCGACGCTGTGGCCGCTGTACCACGACGCCGTGCGCTCCCCGTCGTTCCATCGGGAGTGGTGGCGCGCCTACTGCGTGGTGAACCGCCGGTTCGCGAGCACGGCGGCGGCGGTCGTCGGACCGCACGGCACGGTCTGGGTCCACGACTACCAGCTGCAGCTCGTCCCCGCGATGCTGCGCGAGCTGCGACCCGACGTGCGCATCGGCTTCTTCTTGCACATCCCGTTCCCCCCGAGGGAGCTCTTCATGCAGCTGCCGTGGCGCCGGGACCTGCTGGCGGGACTGCTGGGCGCCGACCTCGTCGGCTTCCAGCTCCCCGGCGCGGCGTCCAACTTCTCCCGGCTCGCGAGGCGCATCTCGGGTGCGCGGGGGACGGTGGCCGCGATCGAGTGGGAGGGGCGGCGCGTCAAGGTGGGGGCGTTCCCGATCTCCGTGGACGTCCAGCTCCTCGAGGAGCGAGCCGCGGACCCCGTCGTCCAGGCCCGCGCGGCGCAGATTCGCGAGGAGCTCGGCGACCCCGAGACGATCCTCCTCGGCGTCGACCGACTCGACTACACGAAGGGGATCGACCAGCGGATGCGGGCGCTCGCCGAGCTCTACGAGGACGGCACGCTCGATCCCGCCCGCCACGTCATGGTCCAAGTCGCCGTCCCGACGCGCGAGGAGGACCCCCACTACCAAGACGAGCGGCGCCACCTCGAGCAGGTCGTGAGCGCGGTGAACGGCGACCACTCGAGCCTGGGGAAGCCGGTCATCCACTACCTCCACCAGAACATGGACCTCGACGAGCTCGTGGCCATGTACCTGGCCGCCGACGTGATGCTGGTCACCCCCTACCGCGACGGCATGAACCTCGTCGCCAAGGAGTACGTC
>DATBQT010000014.1:0-4254 GCA_036560685.1 Acidimicrobiales bacterium | reverse complement strand
TCGTAGCCGCGAGGCTGCGTCTACGAGCAGGCGAGCTTCTTGTACCAGCGCGGCGTGGACTCGGGGAATCGCCCGAGCGCCCAGCCGCCGCCGCCCGGCACGCGACTGGCACCGGCGAGCTGCCAGAGCCTCGGGTACAGGTCGGCTGCCACGACCACGCCGGCCTCTGGCGTCACGTGGACCCCGTCCACGCACCGCAGCGTCACGTTGTCGACCGACGAGCGATAGACGATGCCGGGTGTGAGGAGCTGGGCGAGGTTGTACACCGAGACCATCGACGGGTACTGGCCCGTGACGCGGAACAGCATCGTCGCGTCGCGTCGCACCCGCTTGGGGTTGTCCTCCGGCCGAGCGCGAAGCGTGGGCTGCTCGGAGACGGGCACGGTCATGAGCACCACCTTGGCCCCGCGCGACGTGAAGACCGAGACGGCCTGTCGGAGGCGGCCCGCGAACCACTTATTGAAGTCCCGGTGCCCGACGGAGGTCCACTTGCCTTGGACCTGCTGGTTCACGAGGTCGGAGCGCGCGAGGTAGACGACGACGTCTGGCCGGAACGCGTCCACCCATGCCTTCCAGGTCGCCAGGAGCGCCCCGGGGTGGTTGAGCCGGCATGGCCACCCGGGCCGGTCGACGAAGTACGTGAGCTCGATGTTGCCGTCCATCGACGCCGAGCACCCGGGCATGCCCGCGTTGGCGAGCCGGACGTTGTAGGCCGTCGCGAGCTCGCCGAGGCCGACGCCCAGCGACCCCGCCATCGAGTCACCGACGAGCAGGACCTTGAGCGGCGGCGCGTCGTATCGCACGGCGCTGCTCGGTGCGGGGTTGGGGAGCGTGAGCGGGCCCGCGCCCGCGGAGCTGGGCTGCCCGACGAGCACCAGGCTGGCGGCCAGCACGCCGAGCAGCGCCGCTGCGGCCGCGGCGATGCGGGCAAGCGGGCGCCCGACCGTTCGCACCCCCCAACTGTATGAGACAAGCCGACGATAGGTTCCGGCGGGATGGCACGTCTCTCGCCCGCCGACGTCGCGGCCCGGATCCGCAAGACCGACCGAGCGTTCGCGGGCGTCATCAAGCGGCTCGGGTCGGCGCCCGCGACGAGGGCCCAACCCGTGGCCACGCGATTCGGAACGCTCGTGCGCGCGATCCTCTACCAGCAGCTCCACGGCGCCGCGGCAGCCGCGATCCACGGTCGCGTCCTCGCGGTGTGCGGCGATCCGATCACGCCGGCCGCCCTACTCGCTGCGGGCGACGAGGTGCTCGCCAAATGCGGCGTGAGCGGCTCCAAGCGTCGCTCGCTGTTCGACCTCGCCACCAAGACCCTCGACGGCACGGTCGACTTCGCGACCATCGGCCGGCGAACCGACGACGAGGTGGCGGCCATTCTGACCACGGTGCTCGGCATCGGGCCGTGGACCGCGCAGATGTTCTGCCTCGCGGTGCTCGGTCGCAGCGACGTGTGGCCCGTTGGTGACTACGGCGTGCGCGCCGGGTGGTCGCTGCTGCACGGGGACGCCGACATGGTGGAGCCACGAGCACTCGAAGCACTTGGCGACCCGTTCCGCCCCTACCGAAGTTCGGTCGCGTGGTACTGCTGGCGCGCGATCGAAGAGCAGCGCACCTCGAAGCCAACGACCTGACCGGTAGCCTTCCGCCGTGACGAGGCGGGTGAGCGACGAGGAGTTCAACTCGGTCGCGCTGCCCACGCTGGAGCGCTACGCGCAGATCCCCTGCCTCTCGCCCAACTTCGACGCCGAGTGGGCCGAGCACGGCCATCTGCACGAGGCAATGTCGCTCTTCGCCGAGTGGGCGCGCGGCCTTGGCCTTCGCGACGCGACCGTCGAGGTGAGAGAGATCGAAGGCCGCACGCCGATGCTCGTTGTCGACGTCCCGTCGACGTGCGACGCGGACGGCACCGTCATGCTCTACGGGCACCTCGACAAGCAGCCCGCGCTCGGCACCTGGGGCGAGGGCCTCGACCCCTTCCGCCCTGTGCGCCGTGACGACCGGCTCTACGCCCGAGGCGTCGCGGACGACGGCTACGCACTGTTCGCAGCGCTGCTCGGGATCCTTGCGCTCGAGCGCGACGACGTCGGCCATGCGCGCTGCGTCGTGCTCATCGAGGCGTCCGAGGAGTCGAACAGCCCCGACCTCGAGCCGCACCTCGACGAGCTCGTCGACTCGCTCGGCCGGGTCGACCTGGTGGTGTGCCTGGACTCGGGCGCGCTCACCTACGACCGACTGTGGATCACGACCTCGCTCCGCGGCAATGCGCGTGTCACGGTGACCGTTGAGGTGCTTCGCCACGGCGTGCACTCCGGGGTCGCCGGCGGCGTCGCCCCCTCGTCGTTCCGGATCCTGCGCGAGCTCCTCGACCGCATCGAGAACCCGAAGACCGGCGAGATCCTCCTTCGTGGGCTGCACGCCAAGATCCCCGACAGCCACCTCGCCGCCGCCGGCGTCGTGGCGAGGGACCTGGGCGACCCCGCTGCCGACGACCTCCCGCTCCTCGAGGGCTGCGAGCCGCTCGGTCGAGACGGCGCGGACCGCCTGGTGCGGCGCACCTGGGAGCCCGCGCTCGAGCTCATCGGCATCGACGGGGTGCCGGGTCCCAAGGACGCGGCAAACCTGCTGCGACCGTCGACGACGATGGTCCTCGGCATGCGCCTGCCGCCGTCGGTGTCCTCGGCCCCAGCCGCGCGCCTCTTGGTCGAAGCGCTCACCGCGAACCCACCGAGTGGAGCGACGGTGTCGGCGGTCGAGGAGCACGCCGACGGCTGGGTGACCCCGCCGTTCGAGCCCTGGCTTCGCGGCTCGCTCCGCGACGCCTCGATCGCGGCCTTCGACCACGAGCCCGGGTTCGTCGGCGAAGGCGGCACGATCCCGTTCCTCGCGTCGCTCGGGTCCAGGTTCCCGTCGGTGCAGTTCCTTGCCACGGGCCTCCTCGGCCCCGGGTCCAACGCCCACGGGCCGGACGAGTCGCTCCACCTCCCGACCGCCGCGAGGCTGTGCGACGTCGTGGCGACCGTGGTGGACGGGCACGCACGCTGGCGAGTACAACGTCTCGACGCGGACAGGAAGGGCTGACATGACCTCGATCACCACGAGCGACGGAGCGATGGACCTCTACGAGGCGGGCGACCCGGCGACCGCGAGGACCGCGGTCGTCGTGATCCAAGAGGCGTTCGGGGTCACCACCCACATCCAGAAGTGCGCGGACCGTCTCGCGGAGGCGGGCCACTACGCCGTGGCCCCCTCGCTCTTCCATCGGACCGGCTCGCCGGTGATGGCCTACGACGACTTCGAGCACGTCATGCCCCACATGCAGGCGCTCACCGCCGAGGGCGTCCACCAGGACCTCGACGCGGTCGTCGCCCACCTGGGCGGACTGGGCTTCGACGTCGGCAACCGCGGGATCGTCGGGTTCTGCATGGGCGGGCTCGTCGCCTTCGTCGCGGCCACCACGGGCCAGTTCGGCGCCGCGGTGACCTTCTACGGCGGCGGCGTCTCCAAGGGCCGGTTCGGCTTCCCGCCGCTGGTCGAGCTCGCCGCCGACCTCAAGAGCCCGTGGCTCGGGTGCTACGGCGACCTCGACAAGGGCATCCCCGAGGAGGACGTCGAGGCGCTCAGAGCCGCGACCGCACCGCTCGCCGTCGAGACGGAGGTCGTTCGCTACCCCGACGCCGACCACGGCTTCAACTGCGAGGACCGACCGGCCGTCTACAACCCGGTCGCGGCGGCCGACGCGTGGTCGCGCATGGGCGCATTCTTCGACAAGCACCTGACCGCACGCAGCTGACCGCAGCGCCGAGGCGCTCGCATCAGTTGCGAGAGACGTCCCTCCACGCGACGCCCTTGTCGACGCTCGCGTCGCGGGGAAGGCCGAGCACCCGCTCGCCGAGGATGTTGCGCATCACCTCGGACGTGCCGCCCTCGATCGAGTTCGCGCGTGCGCGCAGGAACGCCTTGTGCAGGTCGGGCGTGCCGATTGCGGTGTGGTTCGGTCGGATCAGGTCGTAGGTCCCCGAGTACAGCATCCCGTCGGCACCCATGAGGTCGACGCACAGGTCGTAGATGCGCTTGTTCTCCTCGGCGAAGGCCAGCTTGGCAACCGAGCCCTCGGGTCCGGGCGTGCCGCGGCGCCTCGCGTCGGACGCGCGCTGGTTCGTGAGTCGCAGGACCTCGGTGCGCACCCACGCCTGGAGCACCTCGTCGCGAAGCACCGCCGCGTGGGCGTCGGTGTCGCCCGCGTAGCGCTCC
>DATBQT010000013.1:0-5820 GCA_036560685.1 Acidimicrobiales bacterium | reverse complement strand
CCACCTCGAAGCCTCGCTCGCCGGCGTGCCCGCCACGATCGAGCCGATGGAGGTCACCGCCTTCGACCTCGAGGCGGCCGCGGCGCGCTACGCCGCGGCCCTCCCGGCCAGACTCGACGTCGTGCACCTCGGCCTCGGGCCCGACGGCCACACGGCGTCGCTCGTTCCGGGCGATCCCGTGCTCGAGGTGACCGACCGGCTCGTCGCGCTCACCGAGCCCTATCAGGGAACGCGCCGCATGACGCTCACCTACCCAGCGCTCGCGCGGGCCGATCGGTTGCTCTGGCTCGTCGCGGGTGCGGACAAGCGCGAGGCGCTGCAACGGCTGCTCGACGGCGACGCGTCGATCCCGGCAGGACGCGTCGAGGCGGCGAGCAGCGTCGTGTTCGCGGACGCCGCCGCAGCCGGGTGAGCGTCGAGGGCGAGAAGCAGCTCGCCGCGGACGCTGCCGCGGCGCTCGTCGCCGAGGGGATGCGCGTCGGGCTCGGCACCGGCTCGACGGTGGCGCGCCTCTTGGCGCCACTCGCGGCGCGCGCACTCGACATCGTGTGCGTGGCGACCTCGCCCGTGACCGAGCGGGCTGCGGTCGGACTCGGCCTTCGCGTCGAGGCGTTCGACCGCCTTGAACGACTCGACCTCGCGATCGACGGCGCGGACCAGGTGGCGCCCGACGGGTGGCTCGTCAAGGGGCGCGGCGGCGCGCACACGCGCGAGAAGGTCGTTGCCGCCGCTGCGGACGAGTTCGTCGTGATCGTGGACTCGACGAAGCTGGTCGACGCCCTGCACCCGCCCGTCCCCGTGGAGCTCCTGTCGTTCGGGCTATTGGCCACAGTTCGGGCGCTCCAGCCGGTCGTGGTGCGAGGTGGGGCGCTGACGCCGGACGGCGGCGTGCTCGCCGACTACCACGGCGCGCTCGACGACGCCTCGTCGCTCGCGACGCACCTCTCGTCGGTGCCCGGCGTCGTCGGGCACGGCCTCTTCGCCCCGTCGCTCGTCACTAAGGTGCTCGTCGGTCGCGGCGACTCGGTGCACCGCATGACCCCGGGAGGTTCGACGTGACCGTGCGAGCGCCAGGCCACGGGCTTCGCAGGCCCGAGGACCACGTCGTGGTCCTCTTCGGCGCGACTGGCGACCTCGCGAAGCGAAAGCTCATCCCCGGGCTCTGCCATCTCGCCCACGCGGGACTGCTGCCCGAGCGCTACCGGATCGTCGGGTCCTCACCCAAGGCGTTCGCGCTCTCGACCGAGGCCTTCCGGGCACACGCGCGCGACGCCGTGAAGGAGGAGGGACGGTGCAACCCGTCGGGTCCGGAGTGGGACAAGTTCGAGCAGAACCTCACGTTCGGCGTCGCCGATCCCGACGACGCGAGCGACCTCGTCGCCGCCGTCGCCGCGGCGGAGTCGGCAATCGGCGGGCATCCTCGGCGCCTGCACCACCTCGCGGTCCCGCCGCCCGCGTTCGGACCGATGGTCTCGATGCTCGGTGCGACGGGGCTCAACACGCGCGCGCGGATCATCTGCGAGAAGCCGTTCGGTCACGACCTCGACTCCGCCAAGGCGCTGAACGCCACGATCGCGGCGAGCTTCGAGGAGTCCCAGGTCTTCCGGATCGACCACTTCTTGGGCAAGGAGTCCGTCGACAACATCCTGGCGCTGCGCTTCGCCAACGGGCTCTTCGAGCCCATCTGGAACCGCGAGCACGTGAGCTACGTCCAGATCGACGTCCCCGAGACGCTCTCGATCGAGGGTCGCGCGTCGTTCTACGAGCCGACCGGCGCCTTCCGCGACATGGTCGTCACCCACCTCTTCCAGATGATGGGCGTCGTGGCGATGGAGCCGCCGACCTCGCTCAGCGCGCGGCCGCTCCGCGACGAGATGGTCAAGGTCTTCGAGACCATGGAGCCCGTCGACGTCGAGGCCGTCGTGCGCGGCCAGTACGACGGGTACCGCGAGGAGCCCGGCGTCGAACCCGCGTCGCAGACCGAGACGTTCATCGCGCTGCGCGCCGAGATCGACAACTGGCGCTGGAAAGGCGTGCCCTTCTACCTGCGCACGGGCAAGTGCCTCTCGGAGGGCCGCCAGGTCGTGACGATCGGCCTGCGCGAGCCGACGCTGCGGATCTTCCCGATCGAGGCCGAGATGCACGCGCAGCACGGCAATCGCATCGTGATCGACTTCGCCGACCCCGGCTCGATCCACGTCGACTTCCTCGCCAAGGTGCCCGGCCCGCACATGCGGCTCCACACCGCGCGCATGACGTTCGGCTACGAGGGCTCCTTCCTCGAGGAGAACAACCTCGAGGCCTACGAGCACCTCATCTTGGAGGCGATGCACGGCAACCAGGCGCTGTTCACGCGCTCCGACGGGATCGAGCGGCTCTGGGAGGTCTCGACCCCGCTCTTGGAGGACCCGCCGCCCGTCGAGCCCTACGCGCGCGGCTCGTGGGGGCCCGAGTCGATCACCGAGCTCATCGCGCCGCACCACTGGTACCTGCCGGAGTGACGAGCGCGATCAGGCTCGTCGTCTCCGACGTCGACGGGACGCTCGTGACGTCGGACAAGGTGCTGACCGAGGCGACGATTGCCGCGGTTGATCGACTCGCAGCCGCGGGCATCGGCTTCGCGATCACGAGCGGGCGCCCGCCGATGGGCATGGCGATGCTCGTGGCGCCGCTGCGGGTCACGACCCCGATCGGCGGGTTCAACGGCGGGCTGCTCGTCGACCCCGCGATGCGCGTGCTCGCCGAGCACCGGATCCCCGACGATCTCGTGGCCCCGATCATCGAGACGCTCGCAGCCCACGGACTCGAGGTGTGGCTGTACCAGGGCGTGGACTGGCTCGTGCTCGACCGCGCCGGCGCCCACGTGGATCGCGAGGCCTTCACGGTGCAGTTCGATCCGACCGTGGTCGACAGCTACGACGGCAACACGAAGGGCGTCGTCAAGGTCGTGGGCGTGAGTGACGACGCAGCGGCGATCGCGTCGGCCACCATGGCCATGCGCGAGGGGTTCGGCGATCGGGTGTCGGCGGCGACGTCCCAGCCCTACTACCTCGACGTCACCCACCCCGAGGCGAACAAGGGCAGCGTCGTGCGGTACCTGTCGAGGACACTGGAGATCCCGTGCGAGCAGATCGCGACCGTCGGGGACTCGGCGAACGACGTGCGGATGTTCGCGATCGCCGGGCTCAGCATCGCGATGGGCAACGCGGACGGCGGCGTGCAGGGCGCGGCGCGGCTGGTGACCGCGTCGAACGATGACGACGGCTTCGCGCTCGCCGTCGACCGCTTCATCCTCGGCCTCTGAGCGTCAGTCAGGTCGCGCGCTCTCGTCGAGCACCTGCGTCGAGCACCGGAGCCGGCCGTGGCTCGGTCACCCGGCGGCCCCCTCGCGCCTCGCTGCGAAGAACTCGGTGAGCACCGTCGCGGACTCGGCCTCGAGGACCCCCGCGGTGACCTCGACCTCGTGGTTGAGGCGCGGGTCGCTGCACAGGTTGTAGAGGGTCCCGACCGCGCCTGCCTTCGGGTCCGCGGCCCCGTAGACGACGCGACCGACCCGGGCGTTGACGAGCGCCCCGGCGCACATCGCGCACGGCTCGAGGGTCACGACGACCGTCACGTCGTCCAGTCGCCAGCGCCCGAGCGCCGCCGCAGCGGCGCGGATCACCACGAGCTCGGCGTGGGCGGTCGGATCGCCCGTGCGCTCCCGCTCGTTGCCCGACCGCGCGACGACGACGCCGTCGACGAGCGCCACCGCGCCGACCGGCACGTCGCCGTGGGCGCCAGCGGCACGCGCGGCGTCCAACGCTTCGCGCATCGCCGCTTCGTCGTCGAGCGCGGCGCCTTCAGGTGGATGGTCAGTGTGCACGCGGAGGAGGTGGGATTTGAACCCACGGTGGGTTGCCCCACACACGATTTCCAATCGTGCCGATTCGGCCGCTCTCGCACTCCTCCTCGCCGAGTTTCGGCCCGGGCAGGCTACTCCGGCGTGCCGCGATGGCGATTCGACCGACCAAGTAGGGTTCGGTTCGACCGAGGTCCGAAGCGGTGGCCGGGTCCTGCGCGACGGGCGCTTGTGAACCGGGTCAGGGCCGGAAGGCAGCAGCTCTCAGCAGGTTGCACCGGGTGCCGCAGTCAGCCTGGCCATCGCTTCGGGTCCCGGTCACAACCTCACCGGTAACATCCCGCCGATGACCGAAGACGCCGTGTCGCTGACCGGCATCGACGGCGTCACCTCGCTCTACCGGCGCTTCCGGCCGGGCACGTTCGCCGAGCTCCGCGGCCAGGACCACGTCGTCCGTGCGCTTCGGACCGCGGTCGCGACCGACCGCGTCGCGCACGCCTACCTCTTCAGCGGCCCGAGGGGCACCGGCAAGACCTCGTCGGCGCGGATCCTCGCAAAGGCCCTCAACTGCGAGCGCCCGAGCGACGGGGAGCCCTGCGGGACGTGCCACAGCTGCGTGGAGATCACGAGGGGGACCTCGCTCGACGTCACGGAGCTGGACGCCGCCTCCAACAACGGGGTGGACGCCATCCGCGACCTCGTGAACCACGCCGCGCTGGGCACCCCTGGCCGCTGGAAGGTCTACATCGTCGACGAGGTGCACATGCTCTCGGCGGCAGCAGCCAACGCGCTGCTGAAGACCGTCGAAGAGCCGCCCCCGCATGTGGTCTTCGTCCTCGCCACGACCGACCCGCAGAAGGTCCCGGCGACGATGCGGAGCAGGACCCAGCACCTCGAGTTCCGGTTGCTGTCCGGCGAGACGCTCCGGGGGCTTCTGGCCGACATCCGCGACGCGGCGGCTCTCGACGTGGGCGATGACGCGGTCGACGCCGCGGTTCGCCGCGGCCACGGCTCTGCGCGCGACGCCCTGAGCGCGCTTGACCAGGTCGCCGCGTCGGGCGAGGCCGATGACGTCCGTCCCGCCTTCGACGACCTCTTCGTCGCGGTCGCAGAGGAGCGCGCGACGGACGTGCTCGGTGCGCTCGCGAGGCTGCACGCGGCAGGTTGGAGCGCACCGCAGCTCGCGATCGAGGCATGCGTCGAGCTGCGCCAGGCGTTCCTGCTCCAGCTCGCGCCCGACGTCGCCGAGGCAGCGGGCTCGGATCGCGACCGGCTCGCGGTGCTCGGCGAGTCGCTCGGGCTCCCGCGCACCGTGCGCGCGCTCGAGACCGTTGGGCGGGCCATGGTGGAGATGCGCGACGCGCCCGACCCCGCCGTCGTGCTCGAGATCGCCCTCGTCCGGCTCGCGCGCCCCGAGCTCGATCCGTCGCCGGCCGCGCTCCTCGAGCGACTTGAGCGCCTTGAGCGCAACCAGGGCGCCCCGCCGGTCGCCGCGCCGCCGGCCGAGCCGACTGCCACGCGACCCGCGCTCGGCAAGCTCCGCGAGGCGGCGCGGTCCCGCAGCGAGAGTGGTTCGACCGGCGCCGCCGCTGCGCCCGCGCGAGCGACGCCGCCGGTGGGCGGGACCGGGACCGGGACCGGCGCCGAGGGGCTCGACCGCGACGCGCTCACCCTCGCGTGGGCCGACGCGATCCTCCCGCACCTCTCGCCCCGCGCGAGGGCGCTCTTCCAAGGCGGCCGCTTCACCGCGGCATCGGGGACGGAGTGCACCTTCGCGGTCCACAACGAGGCGCAGCGCGACCAGTGCGAGCGAAAGCGATCTGAGGTCGAAGCGGCGATCGGGGCGCACTTCTCGGCACCGGTCACACTGCGCCTGGTCGTCGAGGACGCCTCGCCACCTGCCCAGGCGCCCGCCGCCAAGGTGGCGCGAGCGGCTGAGCCCGCCGACGACCAGCGCGCCGCGGCGCTCGACGAGCTCG
>DATBQT010000012.1:0-16057 GCA_036560685.1 Acidimicrobiales bacterium | reverse complement strand
ATGCCGGCACGCACGGAGTCCACCTCGACGACCGAGGCTGCCGCTCCCGAGGCGCCAGCGGAGGCCGCCCCCGACGCGCCCGCCGAGGCGCCCACTGAGGCACCTGCAGAGGCGCCGGCCGAGATGGCGACCGCTGAGGCGGAGGGCTGATGAAGGTTCTCCTGCGACAGGACATTGAGGGCGTCGGGCGCCGCGGCGACATCGTCGAGGTGAAGGGCGGGTACGCGCGCAACTTCCTGCTGCCGAGCGGCGCGGCGATGACCGCGTCGGACGCCGTGTCGACTCAGGCTGCGTCGATGCGCCGCTCGCGCGACCTCAAGGACGCCAAGGACCACGACGCCGCGATGACCCAGAAGGTCGCCCTCGAGAAGTCCAAGGTGGCCGTTCCCGCGCGCGCGAGCGCGCAGGGCAAGCTCTTCGGGTCGGTCGGTCCGACCGAGGTCGCAGCGGCACTCACCGCGGCGACGGGCGTCGAGGTGGACCGATCACAGGTCGCCCTCGACGAGCACCTCAAGGAGCTCGGTGAGTCGCCCGTCTCGATCCGTCTGTTCGGCGGCGTCGAAGCGACGGTCACCGTCGAGGTCGTCGCGCAGGCCTAGGCGAGGCGTGCGGGACCCCTGCACAACTGCATATCAATCGATTGTCACCCCCACCGGCCAGAGTGGTCGCATGCGGCGTGCCCCCCGAGAGGCGATGGTTCGAGACGCTGTGCGTTGCCGCGGCAGTTCTCCACAGCAAATGCGATGGATGCGCCTCTATCGTCACACAGCCAACTTCGGCGACAGTTGGTGAACCATGGTGCAGGCACTCGATGACGCACGTCCGGTGCGCCTGCGATCACCAGGTGACGGCCCGCGCGTCCCGCCCCACAACCTCGACGCCGAGGAGTCGCTGCTAGGCGCGATGCTGCTCAGCTCCGACGCCATCTCGGTCGGCACGGAGCTGTTGAGCGCCGACGACTTCTACAAGCCGGCGCACGGGCAGATCTTCGCGGCGATCTCCCGGCTCTACGAGTCCGGCCAGCCCGCCGACGCCGTCACCGTCTCGGACGAGCTCGACCGCGCGGGGCTGACCACGATGGGCGCGGACCCCGCCGCGTTGGTCTCGCTCCAGGCGAACACGCCGTCGGCCGCCAACGCGCAGCACTACGCGTCGATCGTCCAGGAGCTCGCGATCCTGCGCCGCCTCATCGGCGCGAGCGGCGAGATCTCCGACCTCGCCTACAGCGCCCCGGACGACGTGAAGGGCGTCATCGACTCAGCCGAGCAGATGATCCTCGACGTCGCGGAGCGCCGCAACGCCGACGACATCCGGCCGCTGAGCGAGCTGCTCCACGAGTCGGTCGACTGGATCGAAGAGCGAGGCAAGGACCACATCACGGGGACCGCGACGGGGTTCACCGACCTCGACCACATCTTGCTGGGGCTGCAGCCCTCGAGCCTGACCATCGTCGGCGCGCGCCCGTCGATGGGAAAGACGAGCTTCGCGCTCGGCATGCTCACGCACGTCGGCATGGTGCTGCGTCGTCCTGCGGTGCTCTTCAGCCTCGAGATGAGCCACCTCGAGCTCTCCCAGCGCCTCTTGGCGTCCGAGGCGCGCGTCGACGCACAGCGGATGCGCACCGGGCAGCTGAGCGACTCGGACTGGCAGAAAGTGAGCCAGGCGATCACGAGGCTGAGCGCGTCGACGATCTTCATCGACGACAACCCGCACCTCACGGTCATGGACGTCCGCGCGAGGGCGCGCCGGCTTCGCAAGCAGCACGGCGAGCTCGGCATCGTCGTCGTCGACTACCTCCAGCTGATGAGCTCGCGCTCCCGTGCAGAGAACCGCCAGGTCGAGGTCGCCGAGATGTCGAGAGGCCTCAAGATCCTCGCGCGCGAGCTCAAGTGCCCCGTCGTCGCGCTCTCGCAGCTCTCTCGTGGCCTCGAGGCGCGGCAGGACAAGCGCCCGATGCTGTCGGACCTTCGCGAGTCGGGCTCCTTGGAGCAGGACGCCGACGTCGTGCTGTTCTTGTACCGCGAGGAGGCCTACGACTCCGACGCGCCCGTCGAGAAGAAGGGGCTCGCCGAGGTGCTCGTCTCCAAGCACCGAAACGGCCCCACGGGCCAGGCCAACCTCGCGTTCCTCAGCCAGTACGCGCGGTTCGACAACCTCGGCAAGGGGTTCTGAGCAGCCGATCGGCGGCGCCCTGAGCCCACGCCACGACGTGCCGGCCAGTCGTGCGAAGCGGATGGGTCCAGGTACGCCCCACTGGAATCACGCGCCCAGATGCGCAGGACAGCCGCCGCGTCGAGTCGTCACCCCCGTGCGGCGGCGAGCTGCCAGCGGCCTTGGATCCCTCGCAGCTCGACGGCACCACGGTCGTCGAACCGAAGCGCGGACCCGGCGACGAGGTCGATGACGGTGCGGGTGACGAGCACCTCGCCCGGGGCGGCTGCGGCCTCGACGCGCGCGGCGAGATGTACTGCGACGCCGCCGACGTCGCTGCCGCGGCGCTCGACCTCACCGGTGTGGACGCCCGCGCGCAGCTCGATGCCGAGGGAGGTCACCGCCTCGACCAGGGCCAGGGCACACTGCACCGCGCGGGCTGGGCCGTCGAAGGTCGCGAGGCAGCCGTCGCCCGTGGACTTGACCACGGTGCCGCGATAGCGCTCGACGTAGCTCGCGGTGAGTGCGTCGTGACGGTCGAGCACACTGCGCCAGGCCTCGTCGCCGAGTCGGGAGGCGACCTCGGTCGAGCCCACGACGTCGGTGAACAGGACGGTCGCCAAGAACCGGTCGGAGCTCGATGGCCCCCTCGCGCCGGTGAGGAACTCCTCGATCAGGTCGAGCCCGGTGTCGGCGTCACCCAGCCACGGGATGTGGTCGTCGCCCTCGAGCTCGACGAGTCGCGCGCCGGGGATGCGCGCGGCGATCCAGCGACCCTCCTCGATGCTCACGTCACGGTCCCCGCGGCGGTGCAGCATGAGCGTCGGCGCCTGGATCATCGGAAGGATCCCGCGGATGTCGATCTGGGTGTTGATGCGCAGGAGCTGCGCGACCGCGCCGGGCGACGCGCTGCGACGGAAGTAGGTGGAGATCCGCTGCTTGAACGGCTCGTCGTCCGCCGCGCTGGGCGCGATCGACGCCAACCAGTCGGTGCCGCCCCAGGTGGCCTCGATCTCGTCGATCTCGCGCGCGCGGACCTCGGGCGTCGGCGCCCAGGGGTAGTCCTCACTCCAGACGCGACAGGCGAACATCCCCGCGGTGACGAGCGCCCGGGTGCGCTCCGGGTAGGTCGCGGCGAACAGCGCCGCCATGTTGCCGCCCTCGGAGTGGCTGAGCAACGCGGGACGCTCGGCGCCCGCCGCGTCGAGCACCGCCACGAGGTCGTCCACCCGCACCTCGAGCCCGGGCAGTGCGCTGTCGGGCACGCGATCGCTCATCCCCGTGCCGCGCTTGTCGAGCAGGATCAGTCGCGAGAACGACGCGAGCCGCTCGAGGTAGCGCGCGAAGAGGGGCTCTTCCCATGACAGCTCGACGTTGGAGACGAACCCCGGGATGAACACGAGGTCGAAGGGCCCGTCGCCGACGACCTGGTAGGCGATGTTGAGCCCGTCGACCTTCGCGTAGCGGGTCTCCGGACGAGCGAACACACCCCATCATGGGTCGCTGAGCGGCGTGTTGCACCGGGCTGCGGTGCGCGGCGCTCGCGCCCGCGCTACAAATGGCGATTGTGGACGACGCGAGCACCACGCGGCTGGCGTTCGCCGACGCCGCAGCCGCGTTCGACGACCTCGTCGGCTCGATCGACCCCCCACAGCTCGCCGCGCCCGCGTCGGACGAGTGGACCGTCCGCGAGCTCGTCGGCCACACGTCGAGGGCGCTCCTCACGATCGAGACCTCGCTCGCGGCCCCGCTCGACGACTCGACGAGGCGGCTCGCCAGCGCCGCGGACTACTTCTGCGCCGCCATGTCGGTCGCCGGGGTGCACGCGGGCATCGTGGAGCGCGCCCGCCAGGCTGCAACGGGGCTCGGCGACGACCCGCGCGCGTACGTCCGCGACACGGTTGCGCGTGTGCTGCCGCTCGTGGACCGGACCCCGGACGACGTCATCGTCCAGCACTTCGCCGGGCGGATCGCGTTCATCGACTACCTCCAGACGCGAACCGTCGAGCTGGTGCTCCACGGGGTCGACCTCCAGCGCGCGCTCGGCAGAGCCGTCGCCGCGCCGCCGCGAGCCGCGGCGCTCACCCGTGACGTGCTCCTCGCGATGGCCGACCGCGGCGATCCGCTTGCGGTCGCGTGCGCGCTGTCCGGCCGGTCCACGGCCGACGGCTGCAACCTGTTGGCGTAGCGGTGCTGGCTATTTGGGCTGCATGCGGATGCCGGCGTCGATGCGGATCGACTCGGCGTTGATGTAGCTGTTCGACAGCAGCTCGACGGCGAGCGCCGCGAACTCGTCGGCGTGCCCGAGCCGCCGCGGGAAGAGCACGCCCGCGCCGAGGCGCGCCTTGAACTCGTCCGACGCGGCGCCCGTCCCGTAGATCGGGGTGTCGATGAGGCCCGGCAGGATGCAGTTCGCCCGGATGCCGACGACCGCGAGATCGCGCGCGAGGGGGAGCGTGAGCCCGACCACGCCGCCCTTGGACGACGAGTACGCCACCTGGCCGATCTGGCCGTCCTCCGCGGCGACCGACGCCGTGTTCACGATCGCGCCGCGCGCGCCGTCACCGTCGGGGTCGTTCTTGGACATCTGCGTCGCTGCGAGCCGGCAGACGTTGAACGTCCCCACCAGGTTGATCTCGATCACCTTCTTGTAGAGCGCGAGGTCGTGCGCGCTCGCGAACTCGCCGTCCTTGCCGATCGTGCGCGTCGCCCAGCCGATGCCGGCGCAGTTGACGACGCTCCACAGCGGCGCGAGCTGCGTGGCCGCGTTGATCGCCGCGATCACCTGGTCGGTGTCGGTGACGTCGCACGACGAGAAGCTGCCGCCGAGCTCGGAGGCGAGCGCCTCACCCTTCTCGGCGTTCAGGTCCGCGACGACGACCTTGACGCCGCGCTTGGCGAGCAGCCGCGCGGTCGACTCGCCGAGGCCAGACGCACCGCCGGTGATCAGTGCCGAGGTGTTGGTGAGCTCCATGGGACTCCTTCTCGCAGGCCCCGGGGCACCGGGACGGGGAGAGTGAACCACGTTTGGATGCCTCCGGGCCACCTCGCGACCACGGGGGCGCGATTTCGCCACCGGTAGGTTGGCGTGGTGCCGAGCCCCTACGATCCGGACGCGACGGCACTTCGCGACGCGCTCGCCGGCGAGCCCGCCTACCGGGCGCGCCAGGTCGACGAGGGGCTGTGGCGACAGCACCGCCGCCCCGGTGAGCTGACCGTGCTCCCGGCCGCGCTGCGCGCCCGTCTCGACGAGGAGTTCCCTTCGGCGCTGACCTCGATCGCCGAGACCACCGCCGACGCGGGCCGCACCACCAAGTGGGTCTTCTCGCTCGCCGACGGGGCGACGATCGAGACGGTGGTGATGGCCTACCGCGACCGCGTCACCGCCTGCATCTCGTCGCAGGCCGGCTGCGCGATGGGCTGCACCTTCTGCGCGACGGGCCAGGCGGGGTTCCGCCGGCACCTGGCGGCGGCCGAGCTGATCGAGCAGGTCGTCGCGGCAGCGCGCCACGCCGACCCGCGCCGGCTCTCCAACGTCGTGTTCATGGGGATGGGCGAGCCCCTCGCCAACTACGACGCGACGCTGGCCACGATCGGGGCCCTGACGTCGCGCATGGGGCTGTCGGCGCGGCACCTGACCGTGTCCACGGTCGGAGTGGCGCCCGCGATCGAGCGGCTGGCGCGCGACGCGCCGACCGTGACGCTCGCGGTGAGCCTGCACGCGGCCAACGACGAGCTGCGCACGTCGCTCGTGCCGCTGAACCGCACCTACCCGCTCGCCCGCGTCGAGGCGGCGTGCCAGGTGTGGACGCAGGCGACGCACAGGCGAGTGTCCTTCGAGTGGGCGCTGATCGACGGGGTAAACGACCGTCGCCAGGACGCCGTTGAGCTGGCCGCGATCGCCGGCCGGTGCCGCGCGCACGTGAACCTGATCGCGCTCAACCCCACGCCCGGCTACGCGGTCGCCGGCACGCCGCGACAGCGCGTCACCGAGTTCCGCGACGAGCTCGAGGCGCTCGGCGTCACCGCGACCGTGCGCGCGACGCGCGGCCAGGAGATCGCGGCCGCCTGCGGGCAGCTCGCCGAGGTCGCAGGCGGGCGTCGGCGTGTCTCCGTGGGACGCGTCGCGCCGGGGGACTGAGCTACTCGCGGCCCGGCGCGGTCACCGACGTGAACCGCGGGAGGCGCCACGCGACGAGGAATGCACCGACGATGCAGGCGAGCCCGCCCGACACCGCCGAGAAGACGGGCGACGTGAGCGCCGCGACCGCGCCCGCCTCGAAATTGCCGAGCCGGGGGCCGCCGGTGACCACCGCCATCTGGAACGACGACAGCCTCGAGCGGAACTCCTCGGGGATCGAGGACTGCAGGATGGTGTTGCGCAGCACGGCGCTGATGACGTCGGCCCACCCCGCGATCGCCAGGGCGACGAGCGCCGCCCACAGCATCGACGACCACCCGAACACGGCGATCGCCGCCCCCCAGACGATGACGGCGACCACCACCGCGCGGCCACGGCGTCGGATCCCCTCGACCCACCCGGTCGTGAACGCCCCGAGGAGCGCGCCGGCTCCCGGCGCGGCGAACAGGAGCCCGAGGGTGATCGAGCCGCCGTGGAATCGCTCCACGGCGAACGCGGGGAAGAGCGCCGACGGCATCCCGAAGATCATCGCGTTGAGGTCGATGAGGTACACGCCCTGGATGACCTGTCGACCCTTCAGGTAGGCGAACCCCTCCTTGATCGCGCGAAACCCGGGACGACGCGCGCCGCCGATGGCCGGTATGGGCGCCATGGCGAGGGTCGCGGCGAAGATCGCGAAGAAGCTCACTGCGTCGACGCCATAGGCGACGGGGAGCGAGACCGCGGCGAGCACCCCGCCGACTGCGGGGCCCGCGACCGTCGCGATCTGGATCGTGATCTGGTTGATCGAGTAGGCGGCCACGAGCTGGTCCGGCGAGACGAGCCGCGGCACCGCGGCGTTGCGCGCCGGGTTGGAGAACCCAGCGAGCCCCGACGACAGCGCGGTGAGCACGTAGATGGCCACGAGCGAGGGGTGCGCGAGGGTCGCGTTGAGCGCGATGAGCCCCGCCAGCGCGGCGAGCCCGAGCGCGCTCCAGGCGAGCATGCGGCGCTTGTCGACGACGTCGCCCACGGTCCCGCCGAGCAGCGAGCCCGCGATGAGGAACGGCAGCTGGACGAGGCTCACCGCCCCCACCTGGAACGTCGAGTGATTGGTGAGGTGGAACACCTGGTAGGCGACCGCCACGAGGGTGATCTGGTTCCCGACCATCGAGACCAGCTGGCCCGAGAACAAGAGGCGGAAGTCGCGGCTCTGTCGCAGGGGCGCGAGGTCGACGAGGATCCTCGGCACCGGCTCACATTAAGCAGGTGCAGCCTGTCGACCGGGCCTCGGGCACTACGGTGGAACGGGCACTCGACCTCAACGAGGAGACGTCGGATGGTGCGAGCAGGTGGGTTCCAGACGGTGACAGCGTGGTGAGCGGCGACTCGTTCGTGCAGCTGTTGACCCCCGAGGGCGAGCGCGTCGAGCACCCCGACTACGCGCTTGAGCTGGCCGACGACGAGGTGCGCGGGCTCTACCGCGACATGGTGATCATCCGTCGCCTGGACACCGAGGCGACGTCGCTGCAGCGCCAGGGCCAGCTCGCCCTGTGGGCGCCGCTTCGCGGCCAGGAGGCCGCGCAGATCGGGGCGGGCCGCGCGCTCGAGCCCGACGACTTCGCGTTCCCCGGGTACCGCGAGCATGGCATCGCGTGGTGCCGCGGGGTGCCGCCCGTGGGCTGCCTCAAGATGTTCCGCCAGGTCACCCACGGCGGCTGGGACCCCTACGAGTTCAACCTCGCCGAGCCCTCGATCGTGATCGGCAACAACGCGCTCAACGCCGTGGGCTACGCGATGGGCGTCCAGCACGACGGCGGCGAGTCCGCGGTCATGGCGCTGATCGGCGACGGCGCGATGAGCCAGGGCGACATCAACGAGTCGTTCGTCTGGGCAGGGGTCTTCCAGGTGCCGCTCGTCTTCTTGCTGCAGAACAACCACTGGGCGATCTCCGAGCCGACCGAGCGCCAGAGCCGGATCCCGCTGTACAAGCGCGCCGAGGGGTTCGGGTTCCCCGGGGTCCGCGTCGACGGCAACGACGTCTTCGCCATGCTGGCGGTCACCCGTAGCGCCTTGGCACGGGCGCGAGAGGGGTCCGGGCCGACGCTCGTCGAGGCGTACACCTACCGCATGGGGGCGCACACGACGTCGGATGACCCCACGCGCTACCGGATCGACGCCGAGGTCGAGGAGTGGAAGCTGAAGGACCCGATCGAGCGCGTCCGTGCGTTCGTCGTGCGCACCGGCGTCGCCGACACCGCCTGGACCGAGTCGATCGACGTGGAGGCCGAGGCGCTCGCGCGCGAGGTGCGCGAGGAGGCGCTCGCGATGACGGGCCCGTCGCCGCTCCAGATGTTCGAGCACGTCTACGCCGAGTCGCATCCGCTCGTCGACGAGGAGCGCGCCGACGTGCTCGCGCTGCTCGGTGCCGAGGACGCGGGGAGGATGCGATGAGCGAGCTCACGTTGGCCAAGGCCATCAACGAGGGGCTGCGAAAGGCGATGGAGGACAACCCCAAGGTCCTCTTGATGGGCGAGGACATCGGCAAGCTGGGCGGGGTCTTCCGCGTGACCGACGGGCTCCAGAAGGACTTCGGCGAGGCGCGCGTCATTGACTCGCCGCTCGGCGAGTCGGCGATCGTCGGCGCCTCGGTCGGGCTCGCCATGCGCGGGTACCGCACCGTGTCGGAGATCCAGTTCGACGGGTTCGTCTACCCGGCCTTCGACCAGCTGGTCTCCCAGGTGGCCAAGCAGCACTCGCGCTCCGGGGGCCGCTTCACGATGGCGCTTGTCGTCCGCATCCCGTTCGGCGGCGGCATCGGCGCGGTGGAGCACCACTCAGAGAGCCCCGAGGCGTACTTCGCGCACACGCCCGGGCTGCGCGTCGTGTCGCCCTCGACGCCCAACGACGGCTACTGGATGATCCGCCAGGCGATCGAGTCCGACGACCCGGTCATCTTCTTGGAGCCAAAGTGCCGCTACTGGGAGAAGGGCGAGGTCGACGAGAAGCGCGCCCCGTCGTCGCTGTTCGACGCGGTCGTGCGCCGCGAGGGGACCGACGCGACGCTCGTCGCCTACGGCCCGAGCGTCAAGACCTGCCTCAAGGCGGCCGAGGCGGCCGCGGCCGAGGGCAAGTCCCTCGAGGTCATCGACCTGCGCTCGATCTCGCCGCTCGACGCCGACACCGTGGCGGCGTCCGTCGAGAAGACCGGCCGGCTCATCATCACCCACGAGGCGCCGACGTTCGGCGGCATCGGCGCCGAGGTGGCCGCGCGGCTCACGGAGCGGTGCTTCTACTCCCTGGCCGCGCCGCCGCTTCGCGTCGGCGGCTACCACACGCCGTACCCGCCGAGTCGCGTCGAGGAGGACTACCTCCCCAACATCGACCGGCTGCTCGACGCGCTCGACCGCACCTTCGAGTTCTGAGGCCGGGCATGGCAACGCGAGAGTTCAACCTCCCCGACGTCGGCGAGGGCCTGACCGAGGCCGAGATCGTCGAGTGGAAGGTGGCGGTCGGCGACACCGTCACGCTCAACCAGCCGCTCGTCGACATCGAGACCGCCAAGGCGACCGTCGAGCTGCCGAGCCCCTACGAGGGCACCGTTGCCGCGCTGCTCGCCGAGCCGGGCCAGGTGGTCGACGTCGGCTCGCCGATCATCTCGATCGAGACCGGCGGCGAGGCCGTCCCGAGCGCCGAGCCCGCCGCACAGGTGGGCGAGCCCGAGGCGCGTACCGCGGTGCTCGTCGGCTACGGGGTGTCCACCGAGAACGCGACGCCTACGCGGCGCCGTCGCAGGGGCGCCGCGGGGCCAGAGGTGCCGGCAGCCGTCACGCCACCGCGGCCCGTCGCACCGCCCGTCGCACCGCGCGCCGCGACGCCGCAGCTCGCGCCTCGCTCGACGCCGCCGGTGCGCAAGTACGCCAAATCGCTGGACGTCGACCTCGCTACCGTCCGCGGGACGGGCCGCGACGGGCTCATCACGCGCGCCGACGTCGAGCACGCCGCGGCTCCCGCGTCAAACGGCGCGGCGCGGTCTACCCCGCGGACGGGGCCACTGCGCCTCGCGGGCGTGGAGCTGGCCGGGTGGGACGACGGGCCCCTCGAGGAGCACATCCCCGTGCGCGGCGTGCTGCGGATGATGTCCGAGTCGATGGTGAAGAGCGCCTTCACCGCACCGCACGCCGCCGCGTGGGTGCGCGTCGACGCGACGAGGACCATGGAGCTCGTGGACTCGCTGCGACAGCGTCCCGCACTCGAGGGCATCAAGCTCTCGCCCCTCACGATCGTCGCGCTCGGCGTGTGCCACGCGGCGCGGGCGAACCCGGGCATCAACTCGTCGTTCGACGCGGAGGCCGGCGAGGTGATCGTCCGGCGCAGCATCGCGCTGGGGATCGCCGCGGCGACCGACCGTGGCCTGATCGTGCCGAACATCAAGGGCGCTGACCGGCTGGACCTCGTCGCGATGGCCCGCGCGCTCGACGCGCTGGTCGCGACGGCGAGGGCGGGGACGACGACGCCGAACGACATGCTCGGCACGACGCTCACCATCACGAACGTCGGCCCGTTCGGGATCGACGGCGCGATGCCGATCCTGCCCCCTGGCACGGCGGCGATCGTCGCGGTGGGGAAGATCTCGCCACAGCCCTGGGTCGCAGACGGTGCGGTCGTGGTCCGACAGGTCGTCGAGCTCGCGCTCGCGTTCGACCACCGGATGGTCGACGGCGCGCTCGCGTCGACCTACCTTCGCGACGTCGGCCGATTCCTCGAGGACCCCGCCGCCGCGCTCCTCGCGGGCTGACGATGTCCACGGCGCTCGACCTGGTCGACCTCGACCGCTACCCGCTTGGTGACCCGGGCTCGGCGGCCTACACGGCGTGCGTGGACGCAGCGCGCGCACAGCTCGCGTCGATGGGAGCGGCGGAGCTCCCCGGATTCGTGCACGACGCCGGCGTCGCGGCGCTCGCGTCGGACGCCGAGGCCCTGGCTATGCGCTCCTTCCACTCGGGCGGCGTCGGCACCGCGTACCTCGAGCTCCCGGACGACCACTGGGCGCCCGAGCACCCGAGACAGACGTGGCGCCCGTATGCCGTTGGCGCCGTGGGCTACGACGTGATCCCGCGCACCTCGCCGTTGCGCGTGCTCTACGAGTCCGTCGAGCTGCTCTCCTTCCTCCAAGACGTGCTCGACCGCGGCACCTTGTACCGCTACGCGGATCCGTGCGGGGCGCTGAACCTCGCGGTGATGGCGGAGGGCGACGAGCTGCAGTGGCACTTCGACCAGACCGACTTCGTCGTGTCGCTCGCGATCCAGGCGGCCGAGGTCGGCGGCGACTTCGACGTCGTGCCCAAGATTCGCAACGCCGAGGACGAGCGCTACGACGACGTGGCGAGAGTGCTCGCCGACGACCACGACGGCGTCGTGACCTTGGCGATGACCCCCGGGACGCTGCTCGTCTTCGAGGGCCGCAACTCGCTGCACCGGGTGAGCCCGATCAAGGGAGCTCGCCTGCGCCACGTCGGCCTCTTGGCCTACGACACCAAGCCCGGCACCACCTCGTCGGATCTCCTCCGCGAGGTCCGCTACGGCCGCGTGGCCGCGTTCGCCGAGCCGCCTGGCACGTGGCCGCCTTCGTAACCGAGCTCGGCGAGGCCTTCGTCGGCTCGGGTCCCGAGGCGGCGCATGTGAACTCGGTCCTGGGCGCGAAGGGCGGTCCCGTCGAGACCGCGTGGGTGACCGCACTCGCCACGCCGCGCCGTGGCCACGTCGCGTTCGTCGTCGCCGCCCAGCCGGGTCTCGCGGTGAAGCCGATGACGCTGTTCGTCAACAAGTCGACGATCGAGTCGGACGGTCACGCCGCGCTCACGTGGGGACCCGCACAGGCCGGTGTGGCATCCGGCGTGCTCGACGCCGTCGCCGATGGCACGGTTGCCACAGGGTTCGCCGACGAGCTCGTCCTCATCGTCGCGGTCTGGCTGAACCCATCAGCGACCGACGAGGACGCGGTCTACAGGTTCAACCGCGAGGCAACGCACGGCTCGCTGCGCAACGGCTCCATGCGCCATCCGCCGGTGGGCGAGCTCCTCGCGATCCGCGAGGAGCCGTTCAACGGGTACTGGCTGCCGCCGTCGATGAGAGGCTGACGCATGCCGAACACGACGGTCGACTTCAGAGTCAGCGCGCCGCTCGAAGAGACGATGCGGCTCGCGGCGCTCTCGACTTCGTCCATCGCAGGCTGCACAGCCACACCGCTGCCGCCGGCCACGCTCATCGTGCGGCAGAGGACAATGCCCGCGACGGTGGCGAGCCTCGCGTGCGTCGGGATCGCCGCCTCGGTGATCGCGATGGGCGTCTTCTACGGCCGCACCTTCCGCCCAGGCGCCCCAATCGACGCGTCGTGGCTCGCCATCGAGGGGCTGCTGGTGGTCCTCGTCGTGCTCTTGGTGTTGGCCGTCGCCCTGGTGCGCTACTCGTTCTCCTACCTCATCGACGTCGTGGCCGACGCGGAGGGAAGCGTCCTGCGGGGGACTGGCTCTGGAGCGGACTGGGAGGGCCACTTCATACGCATCGCGTACCTCTGTGTCGAGCACATCGCGTTAAGCCAGCACTAAGCGGCGAGCCGCCTCCTCCGGGATTGGCCTGCACTGCGGGGAGCGGATCGGGCGTCGGTCAGCCCGTCGTCGTTGCTGACTCCGCTGCTGCCTTGAGCCCCGCGAGCGTCGCCGCCATCGTGGTGCGGTTGTGCGACGCCCTGTCGTCGACGCCGGTCGCGAGCTTCCCGAGCATGCGGGCGACCGCACCACGCTCGTCGGTCCAGGTCTCGGTCACCCTGCAGCCTGACGCAGTCGGCTCGATGTCGTAGCGCCACTCGGCGACCTTGAGCCCGACGGCCTTGATGGTGAAGGCGAGGCGCGTCGCGGCGTCAGCCGTGGTGATCGTGCCGATCGTGGACCAGGACCGGGACCCGTGGTGGTTCTTGCCCTTGAACGTGGCACCCCGAACCGCGCCCGTCGCGCCGTGTCGCCACTCGATGCCGTCGGCTTCTGGCGACCACTCGCCCATCCGCGTCAGGTCCGACACGAGTGGCCAGACGGCATCGGGCGGAGCGGCGATCTCTGTGGACACGGACACCGGCTGGGTCATCGCGCCACCGTAGTTCGGGCTGGCTCCCCTACTTGGAGGCGCTTGGTGTTGCGGCAAGCACCTCGAGCGCGCGGTCGGCGTGGGCGTCCATGTTGAACTCAGAGCTCACGACCTCGAGCACCCTGCGCTGCTCGTCGAGCACGAACGTGCTGCGCTTGACCTTGAGCACGCCGAGCGGGCGCTTCACGCCGAACGCCTTGGCGACGGCCCCGCCGACGTCGCTGAGCAGCGGGTAGTCGAGGCCGTTCTCGTCGGCGAAGCGCGCCTGCTTGTCGACGGTGTCCATCGAGATCCCGACGCGGACGGCGTTGGCGCGCTCGAACTCGCCGGCGAGGTCGCGGAAGTGGCAGCTCTCCTTGGTGCAGCCCGTCGTCATCGCGGCGGGATAGAAGAACAGGACCGTGCGCTTGCCGTTGGCGAGCTCGGAGAGTCGCCGCACCGTCCCGGTCTGGTCGGGGAGCTCGACGTCAGGCGCGGTGTCGCCGACTTGCATCGTCGCAGCGTAGGGCACGCACTGCGGTCCGCCTCCCGGGGCCGTGCGTGCGCGGTCTCACGGGTCGAAGCGAAAGCCGATCCCGCGCACCGTGACGAGGTGCACCGGCGTGGACGGGTCCTTCTCCACCTTGCGGCGGATGCGCTTCACGTGCGTGTCGAGCGTGCGCGTGTCGGCGAGGTCCTGGCCCCACCAGAGCGTGTCGATGCACTCGTCGCGCGTCACCACCTGGCCAGCCTTCGACACGAGCAGCGCGAGGAGGTCGAACTCCTTGCGTGACAGCTCCACCTGGGCGCCGTCGACGGAGGCCTCGTGGCGGGCGAGGTCGAGGTGCACGCCGCCGGCCATGAGCCGCCGCTCGTCGCCGGCGCCGGGCTCTCGACGGCGTCGCAGCACGGCGCGCATGCGGGCCACGAGCTCGCGGAGCCGATAGGGCTTTGACACATAGTCAGCAGCGCCGAGCTCGAGTGCGAGCACGACGTCGACCTCGCCGTCGCGTGCGGTCACCATGATCACCGGCACGTCGCGCTCCGCTCGGATCTCGCGGCACAGCTCGATGCCCGAGATGTCGGGCAGCATCACGTCGAGGAGCACCAGGTCAGGGTGGTCGCGTCGGACCGAGGCACGCGCCTCGGCGCCGTCGGCCGCGACCACGACGTCGAACCCCTCTTGGCTCAGGCCGATGCTGAGCGCGTCGCGATAGCTCTCCTCGTCGTCGACGACCAGGACGAGCTCGTGGGCACGCGCCGCCGGGACCACCGCGCTCATCGGGTGCGACGGCTCTGCGCAGCACAGCGCGTCTGGCCGCGCGTGCGGCCGCGCGGAAGGCGCGGGATGCTCGCAGTGGGGTCCGCGGCACGCCGCTCACAGTGCGCCGAAGTGGCGCTGGAGTCGCTCGAAGTGGGCATGACCGTCGGCCAAGGGGGAGAGTTCGGCCGGGGCCATGCCACCCGGTCACCGTAGGGGTGCGAGGTGAACACAGGGTGACCCGTGCCCGACGTCGAGGTGGCCGCTTCGTGTTTTGTAGCGTGCGTCCCGTGAGGGTCGACGTCTCCCAGCGGATCGCGGTCCCCCGCGACCGCGTGCTCGACGCCCTCGCGGACAAGGACTGGTACGGCTCGATCGAATCGGGTCCTGGGCTCGGTGCGCCCGAGCCCCTGTCGCTCTCGTCGGTCGACGGCGTCGTGCGCACGTCGGTGCGCTGGCGCTATGCCGGGACGCTGCCGCCGGCTGCTGCTCGGCTGCTGGACGCCGAGAAGATGACCTGGGTGATCGAGCTCCGCGTGGACCGCGCCACGTTCGCCGGCTCGGTCCACGTCGTGCCCGACCACTACGAGGGGCTGCTGACCTTCGACGCGTCCATCGCCTTCGACGAGGTCGACGGCGCGACGCTCGAGCGCGTGTCGGGCGAGCTCACGGTCAAGGTGCCGCTGTTCAGCGACGCGATCGAACGTGCGATCGCTTCGGGGTTCGACCAGCACCTTCGTGCCGAGGCGACCGCGCTCGAGCAGTACGTCGCCTGAGTCACCCCCGCGCGATCGAGCGACGGCGCAGCCGCACGTGCCGGCCGGTGTCGTCGAGCTCTGCTGAGCCTTGGGGCATCCGCGACATCGCGTCGCCGTAGCGCGCGGCCAGGGGCGTCGCCGACAGCCCGTGCAGGACCACGGACAGAAGGATCGTCCAAGTCGCCACGGCGAGGATCGTTGACAGCCCGGCGGTCGCGGTCAGGGCCTCGGCAGCGACGAGCGTGAAGACCACCGAGGCCAGGCCCCTCGGCCCGAACCACCCGACGAAGAGGGTCGTCGCGGGACGCAGCCGCGTGCCGAGGAGCGCGGCAGCCACCGGCACGATGCGCACGACCGTCAGGCTCAGGACCGCGTAGGCGATGGGCCGCCACGAGATCGGCCCGCGCAGGAGCGGGCCCGCGAAGAGCATCCCGAAGATCGTCCACACCGCGAAGGACGCATAGAGGCCGACGTCCTCGGTGAAGGTGGTCGCGTCCACGAGCTCCTGGCGTGACGCGGCCCCGAAGGCGAAGCCGCACACGTACGCCGCGACGAAGCCGTTGGCCCCGACGGCGACCGCGGCGCCGTAGCAGAGCAGCGGCGTGAGGAGGACCACGAGCTGCGGGGAGGCGTCGCCCATCCAGCCCC
>DATBQT010000011.1:0-5227 GCA_036560685.1 Acidimicrobiales bacterium | reverse complement strand
CGTGACCGGAGGGAGCAGGGGCATCGGCGAGATGATCGCCCGAGGCTTCGTCGAGGCGGGCGCGAAGGTCTACCTCTCGTCGCGCAAGATCGCGGACCTGGAGAGTCTCGCCGAGGTGCTGCGCGCGGAGGGCGGTGACGTGACCGCGATTCCCGCGGACCTCTCGACCGAGCCTGCTTGCGCCGCGCTCGCCGGCGAGATAGAGAGCCGCGAGTCGAAGCTCGACATCTTGGTCAACAACGCGGGCGCGACGTGGGGTGCGCCGCTCGAGGAGTTCGACGAGGCCGCCTGGGAGCGCGTCCTCGCGCTGAACGTGAAGGGCGTGTTCTTCACCACCCGCTACCTGCTGCCCCTGCTCCAGGCCGCGTCCAAGCCCGACGAGCCGTCGCGTGTCATCAACATCGGCTCGATTGACGGCCTGCAGACCCCGGCGCTCGAGACCTACTCGTACTCGGCGTCCAAGGCGGCCGTGCACCACCTGACGCGCCACCTGGCCAAGCGGCTCGCCCCGTCCATCACGGTCAACGCGATCGCGCCTGGGCCCTTCCCCTCCAAGATGATGCGCACGACGCTGGAGGCCTTCGGCGACCAGATCGCGGCCTCTGCGCCGATGAAGCGGATCGGCCGCGCCTCGGACATGGCGGGCGCGGCGATCTACCTCGCCTCACCCGCCGCCTCCTACGTCACCGGTGTGGTCTTGCCGGTCGACGGTGGCATCGCCACAGTGGGCTGACCCACCGCCGACCGCGACGTTGCTACCGCGCGACGACCGTCACTGACACGCTGAGGTGCTGTGAGCCCCGCACGAGGGCAACCGACACCGTCTGGCCCGGCTTGGTTCCCCGCATGAACGTGGAGACGTCCTTGTCGGACGTGACGGTCGTCCCGTTGATCGAGACGATCACGTCGCCGATCTGGATTCCCGACGCCTGTGCGGGCAGGCCTGGCACGACGCCCGACACGTAGGCGCCCGACGACACCGTCAGGCTCTTCGTCGCTTGGAGGACCGGTGTGACCGTCTCGATGTAGACGCCCATGTAGCCGCCCTTGGGCTTCGCTGCTGCGTGCAGCAGCGACGGGATGAGCGACTCGATGCGAGCCGCAGGGATAGCGAAGCCGATGTTCTGCGCGCTCGTTCCGTCGCTCGTCGCGCCGGCAACGGCCGTGTTCATCCCGATGACCTGGCCCTCCGAGTCGATGAGCGGGCCGCCCGAGTTGCCAGGGTTGATCGCCGCGTCGGTCTGGATCATGTTCTTGAGCGTCTCGGTCGAGCCGCCTGACGAGCTGCCGGCGGTCACCGTGCGCCCAAGCGCAGAGACAATGCCCTGGGTCACCGTCGGCGTCGCCGCCGCGAGTCCGAGGGCATTGCCGATCGCCACGACGGCGTCGCCGACGACGAGGCGCGAGGAGTTCCCGAACGTCACTGCCGGCAGGTTGGACCCGCCATTGATCTGCAGCAGGGCGACGTCATAGGTCGGGTTCGTGCCGAGCAACGTTGCCGTCAGCGCTCCAGAAGTCGAGCCGGTCCGCGTGACCGTGATCGACGCGCCGCCGCCCGAGGCAGCAGAGATGACGTGGTTGTTGGTGATCACGAGCCCGGTGCTCGAGATGATCATCCCGGTTCCCTGGTCCTCACCGAACGCGGAGTTCACGTCGATCGACACGACCGACGGGGACACTGCCTTCACGAGCGACGGGATCGACACTGCTCCCGTGAGGATTGCGGCACCCGGCGTCCCCGTGGACTGCTGGATGGTCACGGTGTTGGAGCTGCGTCCCGAGCCACGGGTCGCCCAGCCGACCGCCCCACCGATCATCCCGCCGATGAGTGCCGCGACCACGGCGACGCCGAGCCACTGGCGCGGGCCACCAGGTGACGAGCCTGCGGCGGCGCGCGGTCCAGTCGGCGTCGTGCCGCCAGGCGGCGTCGCGGCGGTCGGCCAGATCGCGCTCGAGCCCGTGTGCCACTCGTTGGCGGGCATTCCCTGTCCGAGGTGCTCGCCCGTCGGGTCGTCACCTCGCGGCGCTGGCGTCGGCCACACGACGGGATCACGTTGGAACGCAGCATCGCTCCCAGTCGGGGTTGCAGGCACGCCGGCGACGCCTTGCGCACCGTCCGTCGTGGCAGGATCGTGCGCGGACGGCGTCTCGTCGCGCGGATCGACTGGGTTGCCCTCGGTGAAGTCCGTCATTTGTTCCTCCTGGTCACCGCCGCGCCACCGAGCAGGTCCCCACACCTGCGTCGGCTGCATCGTAGGGGTCGGTGTGCGCCCGCCAGTGGTCGCTCACGAACTTCTTAGTGAACCGGCTAGTTTTGACGCGTGGCGCGCCGCATTGAGATTGAATTGACAAGCAAGTTGGACGACGGTCGCTTCACGTGGCGTGCGGCGGGGGCTCGCGAGCCTCGCGGCACGCTGAGCTCGTCGCTGCTTCCCAAGACCGCGGCGGTCGGCGAGGTGGTGCGTGCCGAGATCGACTTCGGCCTCGACGGCGTCGACGTGCTGTCCATTGTCCCTCGCAAGGAGGCGTCACCCCTCGATCCGCGTGGCGAGGCCATCGCGGTGATCGGCTCGCCCCAGCCAGAGGCCGGGGTCCAGGTCACGCTCGCGGGCAAGGGTCGAGGACGGCGCGACGACGCGAGAGACCGAGGACGAGACGAGCGCGGGCCTCGCGGTCCGAAGGGACCACGCGACGCGCGCGGCAGTCGAGACCGGCCGCAACGCCAGGCGGATGCCTCCGGGCGCCCGGCAGGTCGCGGGCGTCCGACGCGAAGCGACGGACCACCGAGCGCAGAGGGACGCGGTAGCGCCGAGCGACGCCCGACCAGCGACAGAGGTCCGTCCAGTGATCGCAGGCCCCAAGGAGACCGTCGGCCCTCAGGAGATCGCAAGGGGTCGACAGATCGGCGCGACTCGCGCAGGTCTCAGGAGCTCGTGGTCTCGACCGTCTTTCGCAACGCGCTGCTCGCGACGCTGCGTCCTGAGCAGCTGTCCGTGGCCGAACAGCTCCTGAGAGGCGGCCTGCCCGCGGTTCGCCAGGCAATCGACGAGCAGAACCGCGCCGCGCTCGCGCAAGGTCGACCGACCGTCGCGCCCGAGACGATCCTGTCCATCGCCGACGACCTCCTGCCGCTCACGACGCTCGCGGCCTGGAAGGACCGTGCTGCGGCGGTGCAGCATGCGGGCGCGACCGTCAAGCTTCGCGATCTCCGCGCCGTCGTGACCGCCGCGAGGACGGTCACGCTCGACGAGGAGGGGCGAGGCGTCCTCAAAGAGCTCCAGGGTGTCCTGCACACCAAGACCGAAGAGCTGCGTACGGCTTGGGTGAAGAAGGTCGAGACGCTGGCTGCCGACGGCAAGCTCGTCGACGCGCTCGGCGTGGTCGCGCACCCACCTGACCCAGCGACGCGCTGCCCCGCAGAGCTGGCGTCATCGCTCGCCACGGCCGCCGGTGCGGCCATGACCGCTGATCTCACGCCGACGGCGTGGATCGGGCTGCTCGAGGCGGTCGTCGCGTCGCCGATGCGCCGCTCGGTGCACCCCGAGGGCATCCCCGCGGCAGAAGAGGCGCAGGCCGCGGCGATCCGCGCTGCCGGGCACGTGCCGGCGCTCGCGAAGCTGCTCGGCATGCGGATCCCGCCGCCTCCCCCGCCGTCGTCCTCGAAGCGCCCTGCGCTCAGCGGCCGTCGCTCATCCTGAGCAGTCGAGCCTTGAAGCCCGCCGCCTCGAGCAGCGACTTCACCGTCTGATCGCCCGGCAGCGCCAGGGCCTCGAACCGCGCTCCGCGGCGCTCCGCGGTCGCCCTGACGGCGCCCAGCAGCTCGGAGCCGATGCGACGGCGGCGCAGCGAGCGGGCGGTGTGGACGCCAACGAGGTCCATCCCCTCATCGGTGACCACCGACACGGCCAGGCCCACGACGGACCCGTCGAGCGTGGCGACCAGGGTCTCGACCCCCTGTTGGGCGTCAGTGCAGAGCGTCGACGCAAGGGACTCGGCTGCGACGTCCTCGGCGACGCCAATCGCGCTGAGGAGCGATGCCCCGCCCCTCAGGGTCCGGAGCCTGCCGAGCGCATCGTCCACCAGCGGCGCGACCTGCGCGCTGTCGTCGGGGGTCGCCGCTCGGACCTCGAGCTCAGCCACCGGCCTCGTCGAGCTGGGCGAGGCGTCGAAGGATGGTCTGGCGCGATCGCGCCTTCTCCTCGTAGGCCGTGACCCGAGCGCGCTCGTCAGCGTCGAGCCCCGGCAGCAGCGGCACGATCTGGGACGCCGACAGCGCGTCGTAGTCGGCGATCACGTCGTCGGGGGGTGGTCCCGCGTCGGGGCGCGCGACGCGCGACGCAGCACTCTTCGAGTCGGGCTGCGCGTCGGACGCGTCACCCTCGGTTCGACGGCGGATCTCACGCGACCCGAAGCGCACCGACAGCTCCCCCAGCGCGCGCGCCTGCCTCAACACGTGGTCGACTCGTGCGCGACCACGTGTGGCCGCACCGCGCGGATCGGCGAGCAGCGAGAACGCGGCGTCGATCGGGCCGAAGACGACGACGTCGAGCAAGGAGGGCGGCTGGGACCGCTCCTCGTCGTTGGGCGTCTCAGACACAGTCACGACACAGCTGGCGTGAGGGGTCGGCGAGCTGGCTCGACTTCTTGATCAGGAAGCAGTTCGCGCAGCGGAACTCGTCTGCCTGCTTGGGCAGCACGGTGTCGGGCTTCTCGGTGCGGTCCTCGACGTCGACGCCCTCGTCGTCCTCGGGCTCGTCCTCGACGACCATCCGGGACTTCAGGATCTCGTCCAGGGACTCTTCGACGTCGTCCTCGTTGACGATCTCTATGTCGTCGTCTTCGACCTCGGCCGGAGGCCGCACGGCGGCCTCGACCTCCTCGGCAGCCTCCTCTTCGTCTTCCTCTTCGACGACGAGGGCATCCGCGTCGTCATCGTCCTCCTCGCTAGGTATGCCCACCACCTCGTCGTCTTCGAGGTCCTCGGTCAGCTCCGCGTCGATCTCCGACTCGTCGATCTCGACGAGCTCGTCGAGCTCGCCAACGGCGTCGTCGGTGTCGATGTCCTTGGTCATGTGGCCCTTCGGTCGTGAACGCGGCGCATCATATCTGTCGATATCAGGCGTCAGGCAGACCCAACCGGCGACCATGAGGGGGCGGGGCCCGGGGACCTTTGGTACCGCCGCTGCGTTCGCGCCAGAGGCACGATCACCGCGACGTTGTCTACTCG
>DATBQT010000010.1:0-3013 GCA_036560685.1 Acidimicrobiales bacterium | reverse complement strand
CGACCGGCTGGCCCTCGACGAGGCGCGCCTCGAGTCGATGGCCGCCGGCCTCGAGACCGTGGCGCTCCTCGCGGACCCCGTCGGCGAGGTGGTGGACGGCTCGGTGCGCCCCAACGGGCTGCGCGTCGAGCGGGTCCGCGTCCCGCTCGGCGTCGTCGGCGTGATCTACGAGAACCGGCCGAACGTGACCAGCGACGCCGCGGGGCTGTGCCTGAAGGCCGGCAACGCCGCGTTCCTTCGCGGCTCCGCGTCGGCCCAGACGACCAACCTCGAGGTCGCCGCCGCCCTGTCCGAGGGGCTCGCCGAGGCGGGGCTCCCGAAGGCAGCCGTCAGCCTCGTCGAGGACACGAGCCGCGAGGCGGCCGTGTCGTTCATGCAGCTGCGCGGCGTCATCGACTGCCTCATCCCAAGGGGCGGTCGCTCGCTCATCGCGACGCTCCTCGAGCACGCGACGGTGCCCTACGTCCTCGACGGTGACGGGAACTGCCACGTCTACGTCGACGCCGCCGCCGACCTCGCGATGGCCGAGCGGATCGTGGTCAACGCCAAGGTCTCGCGCCCCGGCGTCTGCAACGCCGCCGAGACCCTCTTGGTCCACGCCGCCGTCGCCGCCACCGCGCTGCCGGCGATCGCCGCGGCGATGCCCCAGGTCGAGCTGCGCGGCGACCCCGCCACGTGCGCGCTGGTCGAGCGCGCGGTCCCCGCGACCGACGAGGACTACGCAACCGAGTTCTTGGACCTCGTCTTGGCCGTGCGCGTCGTCGACTCGCTCGACGCGGCGATCGCCCACGTGCAGCGGTACTCCTCGGGGCACTCCGAGGCCATCGTGACGGCCGACGTCACCGCCGCGGACCGCTGGGTCAACGAGGTGGACGCAGCGGCCGTGCTCGTCAACGCGTCGACGCGGTTCGTCGACGGCGCCGAGCTCGGACTCGGCGCCGAGGTCGGCATCTCCACGCAGAAGCTGCACGCGAGGGGCCCCATGGGCCTGCGCGAGCTCACGACCGTGCGCTGGGTGCTGCGCGGGGAAGGACAGGTGCGGTGACCACGACCACGAACGACGAGGCGGCGAAGCTCGGCCTCGAGCACAACCGAGCGCCGAGGTTCGAGTCGCCCGACGAGGTGGGTGCCGCGCTCGCGGCGAACCGCTACCTCGCCGACGCCTCGATCGCGAGCGTCGTCTACCTCGCAGACCGGCTCGTGAAACCCGTCCTCATCGAGGGACCGGCCGGCACGGGCAAGACCCAGCTCGGCAAGACGGTGGCCGAGGCGCTCGGCGCGCGCCTGATCAGGCTGCAGTGCTACGAGGGGCTCGACGAGTCCAAGGCCCTCTACGAGTGGAACTACCGCAAGCAGCTGCTGCGCATCCAGGCGGGCCAGGCCGGCGAGAGCGAGCTCGACTGGCATGAGCTCGAGGGCGACATCTTCTCTGACGAGTTCCTGCTCACGCGCCCGCTGCTCGAGGCGATCCGCGCAACCGAGCCCGTCGTGCTCCTGATCGACGAGGTCGACCGCATCGAGGTCGAGACCGAGGCGCTGCTCCTCGAGGTGCTGAGCGAGTACCAGGTCTCGATCCCCGAGCTCGGCACGGTGAAGGCCTCCCAGGTGCCGATGGTGTTCTTGACCTCCAACAACACCCGCGAGCTCTCCGAGGCGCTCAAGCGCCGCTGCCTGTACCTGCACATCGGCTACCCCGACGTCGAGCGGGAGCGCGCGATCGTGCTGTCGCGGGTCCCCGGCGTCGGCGCGGCGCTCGCCACGCGGATCGCCGAGGTCGTCCGATCCCTTCGCGAGCTCGACCTTCGAAAGGCGCCGTCGGTCTCCGAGACCCTCGACTGGGCCCGTACCCTCGTCGTGCTCGGGCGCGCGGAGCTGGGCGACCAGGACGTCGCCGACACGCTGCACGTGCTGCTGAAGTACCAGTCCGACATCGACAAGGCCTCCAAGGAGCTGCTCGGGAACAGGGCCTGATGCTCGAGCTGCTTGGCGACTTCGTCGGCGAGCTGCGCGCCGCGGGCATCCCGGTGTCGACGACGGAGCACCTCGACGCGGCCCGCGCGCTCGTCGCGATCGACCTCATGGAGCGCGACATGGTGAAGGCCGCGCTCGCGGCCACGATGGTGAAGGACGAGACGCACTACGCCGTCTTCGACGTCGCCTTCGAGATCTTCTTCGCGATGGTCGGCGCGGGCGCCGGCAGCGACGACGTCGACGCGGACGGCGACGGCAGCGACCCGCAGGACGCCGCGGGCGGTCGCGGTCAGCGGGGCCGCACCGGGAGCGGGGGAGGGGGATCGAGCGAGGTCGACGCCGAGGAGCTCGCCGCCATGCTCTTTCGCGCGCTTCGCGACAAGGACCACGCCGCGCTGTCGGATGCCGCGCGCCTCGCGGTCACCCGGTTCGCCGGCATGGAGCCCGGCCGCCCGGTGGGAGGGACCTACTACCTGTACCGCACGCTGCGGAACCTCGACTTGGACCGCCTCCAGCGCATGCTCCAGGCCGCGGCTGCGGGAGAGGGCGCGGTCGTCCCGGGCTCGCTGTCGGAGCGCTTGGCGAAGGACGACGCGTCGGCGCGCGTCGAGCTGCTCAAGCGCGCCGTCGAGGCCGAGATCCGCCGGCGCCTCGTCGAGGACCGCGGGGCCGCCGCGCTCGCGCGGTCGGTCCGACGACCGCTGCCCGAGGACCTCGACGTCATGCACGCCACGCGCGACGAGCTGGCGGCGCTGCACCGCGCGCTGGTCCCGCTCAGCCGCAAGATGGCGGTCCGCCTCGCTCGCAAGCGCCGCAAGGGCCACCGCGGGGCGCTCGACCTGCGCCGCACGGTGCGCAACTCGATGTCGACCGGCGGCGTGCCGATCACCCCGATCTTCAAGCCGCCGCGCCCCGCCAAGCCGGAGATCTTCGTGATCGCCGACGTCTCGGGGTCGGTCGCGAGCTTCGCGCGGTTCACGCTGCTGCTGGTGCACGCCATCTCGTCGCAGTTCCGCAAGGTGCGCAGCTTCGTGTTCGTCGA
>DATBQT010000009.1:0-11034 GCA_036560685.1 Acidimicrobiales bacterium | reverse complement strand
GGGGCCGTGGTCGTCTCTGCGAGCGTGAACGGCGTCGCGGCGGTGACGCGAAGCGCGGCGCGCAGCGCCGCGACGAACGCCGTGAGGTTCGCGCGGTAGGCGGCGGAGTGCGTGGCCATTGCCGCGTCCGACTCGCCCTGGACCCAGTAGATGCCGCCGATCCGCGCACGCTCGCCGTGCGCGCCCGCCCAGGCGACGAGGCCCAGCGTTCGGGCCACGAGGACGTTGAAGAGCCGACCGCGTGGACGCCAGTCGACCGCGAGCGTCGTGCCGTTGGCGACGACCTTCTCCACCACCAGCGAGCGATTGCCGACCGCCCACAGTCCACGGGCGAGCCCGACCTCAGGCCCGAAGGTGGCGACCCGGCGCGCCGGCGAGGAGACCTGGGGATAGTCGAGGGTGCGCGGCGGCAGGCTCGGCGGGTCGACGAACGGCCCCCAGAGCGTCAGGCCGACCGCCGTGTCGGCCGGCGAGGCGCCGAAGACCGATCGATGCGTCGTGGGACTGATGACGTAGGACTCGGCGCCCGTCGCGTTGGACTGGCCGGCGACGACGAGCACCGTGAGCGTGTGTGTCGGCGCTCGGGGCGACGCCGCGCTCGCCGTCACCATGGCGGCCATGCCGAGCGCGCAGGTAACGCCAACGAGTGCGGCCCTTCGGCCGCCCGCGATCGATCGCCACTTCGACATCGCCGCGCCGATCAGGGAAAGAGGCCGCGCAGCTCGATGGCCTCAGCGATCCGCTCGACGCCGACGGCGATCGCCGCCTGTCGCATGGGCACCTTGAGCGCCTCGGTCTTGTCGAAGACGTGGTTGAACGCCTCGTGCATGGTCGTCTCGAGTCGCCGAGCGAACAGCTCGCGCTCCCAGAGGATCCCCTGGAGGTCCTGTGCCCACTCGAAGTACGAGGCGACGACGCCGCCGGCATTGGCCAGCACGTCGGGCACGGTGATGACACCGCGCTTGTCGAGGACCGCCTCTGCCTCGCGGGTGGTCGGCCCGTTCGCGGCCTCGACCATCACCTTGGCCTGCATCTGCTTGGCCACGTCCTCACTGATGCAGCCACCCAGCGCGGCGGGCACGGCGAGGTCGGACTCGATCGAGAAGAGCGTGGCCGGGTCGATCGCCTGTGCCTTGTCGAACCCGACCACCGATCCGGTGGCGAGCACGTGCTCGTGGAGGAGGTCCGGGTCGATGCCCTCGTCGTCGTGGATCGCGCCGTCGACGTCGGCAACCCCGACGACCCGCATCCCGAGGCCGTCGAGGAGCCTGATGAGCGGCGCGCCCACCTTGCCGTAGCCCTGGACGACCGCGCGCGCGTCGCGGATCTGGAGGCCGAGGCGCTTGAAGATCGCCGCCGCGCAGATCGACACGCCGACCGAGGTGGCGCCCGCGTGCCCGAAGGTCCCGCCGATCGCGATGGGCTTGCCCGTGACCACGCCCGGGGTCGGCTTTCCCCGGATCATCGAGATCGTGTCCATCACCCACGACATGATCTGCGGGTCCGTGTTGACGTCCGGCGCGGGGATGTCGCGATCTGGCCCGAGGATCGCCGCGATGTCGAACGTGTAGCGGCGCGTCAGCCGCTCGAGCTCGCCCCGCGAGAGCGTGAGCGGGTCGACGCGCACGCCGCCCTTCGCGCCGCCGAAGGGGATGTTGACGACCGCGCACTTGATCGACATGTCCGCCGACAGCGCCGCGATCTCGTTGACGTCCACGGTGGGGTGGAACCGCAGGCCGCCCTTGCCCGGACCACGGCTCGTGTCGTGCTGGATCCGCCAGCCCGTGTACATCTCGATGCGACCGTCGTCGAGCCGGACGGGGATCGCGACCTGGAGGATCCGCTCGGGGGTGATGATCATCTTGGTCACGCCCTCGTCGAGGTGCAGCAGCAGCGCTGCTTCCTCGAGGAGCGAGACGACCTGGGTCCACGCGTTGTGGTGAGTGTCGTCCAGTCCCTCGGGGAACTGAGGCTTTGTGACCACGCTGTCACCACCTGTGTCGGGTCTGCGGCGCCCCGTGCGCCGCAATCGTGCCCGACTCAACTTAGACCCCGAACTCCCGATTGCGCGTGCACTCCGAACGGATCGAGTCAGGTAACCGTGCGTGGACCCGGGACGACCACGGGCGTCCCACCGACGTCGACCACCGTGACGTCGACGCCGTAGTGGGCACCGAGGAGCTCGGCGGTGAGCACCTCTGTGACCGAGCCGCTGGCAACCGTCCGGCCCTCGTCCAAGAGGCACAGGCGGTCGGCGAACCGGCCGGCCAGGGTGAGGTCGTGCAGCGTCGAGACGACGGCGATGCGTCGAGAGCGCCGCTCCTGGGCGACGACCTCCAGCACGTCGAGCTGATGGCGCAGGTCCAAGCCGGTTGTCGGCTCGTCGAGGACCAGGACCGGCGCCTCTTGGACGAGCGCCCTCGCGATCACCGCTCGTTGTCGCTCGCCGCCCGACAGGGTGTGCACGCCACGGTCGGCCATCGCCACGAGGTCCAGCCTCGCAAGCACCTCGCCGACGACAGAGCGGTCGTGAGGGGACTCGGCGCGCAGCAGCGACCGGTGCGACGTGCGGCCGAGGAGCACGTAGTCGAAGACGGGCATCCCTTCGGGGACGACCGGCGTCTGCGGGACGAACGCCACGAGGCCGGCCCGCGCGCGGTCCTTGAGCCCGGTCAGGTCGCGTCCCGAGAGGAGCACCCGACCCCCGTCGAAGCGTCGCAGCCCGGTGATCGAGTGGACGAGCGTGGTCTTGCCCGCGCCGTTCGGGCCGATGACCGTGACCCACTCCCCCGGTTCGACCGTCAGGTCGACGCCGTCCAACAGCGCGCGGTCGCCCACGCGGACGGTCAGGCCGGTCACCTCGAGTGCGGCCGTCATCGCAGCCGCAGTCGCCGCAGGTGCAGGACCAGCACGAAGAAGGGCACGCCGAGGATCGCGGTGACCACCCCGATCGGCAGCACCGCCCCGGGCACGACGACGCGTGCGAGGAGGTCGGCGAGCACGAGGAACCCCGCCCCTCCGAACAGGGAGAGCACGAGGATCCGTCGGTAGCTGACCCCGACCATGAGGCGGACCGCGTGGGGCACCACGATCCCGACGAAGCCGATGAGACCGGCTGCCGAGACCGCGGCCGCCGCGCCGAGCGACGCCGCGGCGATGACGATGGTGCGGACCGCGACGACCGGAAGGCCGAGCGAAGCGCTCTCGAGCTCGCCGACGGAGAGCACGTCAAGGAGCTTCGCGCACGACAGGCAGACGACGACCGACACAACCATGTACGGCAGGACGCCGAGGATCCCGCCCCAGGTCGCCCCCGAGAGCGAGCCAAGCAGCCAGTAGTAGACGTGCGTCACAGCGAGCGAGGAGGACTGCTGCAGCAGGGTCTGGACCGCCGCGAACATGCTCGCGACGGCGATCCCCGCAAGGATGAGGGTCGTCGGCCCCGTCGCCCCCCTGCCGGCGACGAGCCACGTCATGGCGACCGCGAAGAGCGCACCGCCGAACGCGAAGATCGGGGTCACGCCCGGTGCGTCGGCGCCGCTGCCGATCACCACGATCGCGATCGTCGCGCCGAGGCCCGCGCCGGCGGCGATGCCGAGCAGGTAGGGATCGGCGAGCGGGTTGCGGAAGACGCCTTGATACGCGCCACCGGCAACCGCGAGCGTGCCGCCCACGAGGAGGCCGAGAACGACCCGTGGGGCCCGCAGCGACCACACGATGAAGCCGTCGACCTGGCCCAGCGGGTGCCCGCCGATGCCCAGGCGCCACGCGACGTCGGAGATGATCGAGCCGATCGAGATGTGGGCGGGTCCGAATGACAGCCCCACGAGCGCCGCCACGACCATGAACGCGACGGCCGCTACGACGTGGCGGACCTTGAGCGCGGAGCTGGCACCCGCGGTGGTCGCGCGGACCGCGCGGCTCACCCCTTGTAGACGTGCAAGACCGCTGCAGTCAGCTGGTCCATCAGCAGCGAGACCCTTGGCCCCCACCTCGAGGCGACGTCGTCGTTCAGGCCGATGACCCGGTGGTACTTAACCGCCGCCAGCAGCGCGAACCCGGGACGCTTCTTCACCGTCTTGTACGACTGGTGACAGCAGATCGTGTCAGCGAGGAAGATCATCCCCGGGTTCGACTTGATGAGGTACTCGGACGAGAGCTGCGGGTAGCCGTAGTCGAGCGGCGACGCCACGGCGTCAGCGACGTTCGTGACGCCAAGCTGCTTGAGCAGCTGGCCGACGTAGGTCTGCGAGGTCACCGAGTAGAGCGCCGGGTCGAGCTCGAAGTACACCTTGAGCGACCGGTGATGCGCGGGGACCTTGGCGACGTCCTTGGTGATCTCGGCCTTGTCGGCCATGGCGACGGCGAGCGACTTCGGGTAGTGGCCGGTCGCGTCGCCGAGCCACGTGATCTGCATGAGGGTGTCGCGCAGCGTCATCGCCGCGTCCTGCTCCATCACCGGGATCCCCGCCGAGGCGAGCTGGGACTCGAGGTTGTTCGGGTTGTAGGACACGACGACCAGGCTCGGTCGCAAGGCGATCAACTGCTCAACATTGGGCATGAAGGCGTCGAACCTCGTCGTGGGCAGTCCCGTCCTCGGGAAGTTGGAGTCCTTGTCGACAGCGATCACCTGCTTGCCCGCACCGATCGCGTACAGCATCTCCGTCGCGGTCGGCGAGAGCGAGACGATCCGTCTCGGGGCCCGATGCAGCGTGATGGTGCCCGCGGGTGTGGTGATCTTCATCGGGAACGCCAGCTTCGGCGCATAGTCCGACGATGCTCCTGCTCCCCTCGCCCCGATGGCGACGAGCGCGCTCAGTGCCAGTGCCGTCGTCGCGGCAAGCACGGTGGTCCTCTTCATGAAGGTACGCATGTGTCTCCTTTGGCCGAAGTCGAATGGGACGACGGGTGAGACACCCGCACGACCGCTCCTTCCTCGGAAGCCGAATTCGCGCGCCAGCGGGCAGTCGACCTGGCTCCGTCAGCGGGTGCTGACGTCACAGTTGCGGGACAGCGCCGGAATCGCACCGGACTTCGCTGACACCGCTGGCAGGACGGACCCTACCCGACGCCACCGGGCCGCGCACGGGCGCCAAGCCTGCTGCGCCGTTGCGGGCCAGCCGTCGCGACGCTTGCCGGCGTCAGGCCTCCGGCGTCCTCAGCGGGGCGGTCACGCTGTAGGCGCGGCGTCGTGGCCCGCGAAGGAGCGGTGCGCCGCGGCGAGGGCCGAGCGGAACGCCGCGTCGAACCGCTCGTAGCGGGTCCGCAGCGCGCCGCCGGGCCACGTGGGCGACAGCAGCGACGCCGGTATCAGCGGGTCGCGCTGGAGGTGTCGCAGCACCGCAGCGTCCAGGGAGAAGCCTGCGGCGAGCGACGCACCGTCCAGTTCCGCGCGATCCATCTCTCGCACGAGCTGCGTCGCTCTGCGTGACCAGCCCTCGAGGTCGAAGGCCGACCGGCACAGCGACGCGGGATCTTCGTCAGGGGCCGCGGAGAACACCGAGACCGACCGCCGTGTGTCGGCGTCGAGCTCGATACCGAGATTCGCCGGGCGCAGCCACACGCCGTCTCGAATCTCTCCGAGCCGAGCGAGGCGCAGCGCCGCGCGGCGTCGCTGGCGCACGTGCGCCGCGTCACCCGATTGGGTCACCACCACGAGATGGAACTGCCCGTCGAACTCGCCCGTGGACCCCTTGCGTGACACGGCCTGGCGGTGTGCGCGACCCAGCAGCGGCCCCTGCAGCGTGTAGTTCCCGCTCCCGTCGGTGGCCACCTCCCCCCGGGCAACCATCCTCGACAGGGCGACCCTGGCCTGGTTGTCGTTGATCGCGAAGAGCCCCGCCACGCGCACCAGGCGGCGCACCGAGAGCGTCGGGGGCGTCTCGCCGAGCAGGGCGCTCGCCATCACGCTCCTGGCCGTCAAGGGACTCTTACGATCTTGATCCAGTCGTTCGATTTGTGTAATATACCGGTCGTGACCGCGACGATGGTGCCCGACGCAGCCGCCCGGCCCGACGTCCTGCCGACCGACCGCCTCGGCCCGACGGGGCTCGCCCTCCCCGAGCTGCGAGCGAAGTACCGCAAGATCGACGACGCGCGTAACGCGCTCACGGTGGCGTCGGTCTGGCTCATGGTCGGTGTCCTCATCGAGTTGGGCGTGCGACTGCACAACCCGTTCATCGCGCTGGGGTGCTTCGTGCTCATGGGGCCAATGCACGCCCGCTTCGCGATCCTCATGCATGAGGCCGCGCACAAGCTGCTGTTCACCTCCAAGCGCGTGAACGACGTCGTCGGGACGTGGCTGCTCGCCTACCCCGCGATGGTCCCGATCTCGATCTACCGCCGGAGCCACTTCGCGCACCACAAGGAGGAGTTCGGTCCAGAGGAGCCCGACATCGCGTTCTACTCGGGCTACCCCGGCCGTCCTCGGGACCTCTACCGTCGCCTCGCGCGCGACGCCGTCGGCATCTCGGGGTGGAAGAACTTCAAGGTCCTGCTGCTCGCGACGCGCACCGCCCAGGGGCGCAAGATCGCCGTGCCGATCCTCTCCGTGCAAGTGGTCCTGTTCGCCGCTATGTGGGCCGCGACCGGGGCGTGGTGGGCCTATCTCCTCTTCTGGTGGGCCAGCTGGATGACCCACTGGCGCGTGCTCAACCGGCTGCGTGCCATCGCGGAGCACGGGGGCATGCAGGCGAGCCGCGACCGGCGCGTCACGACCCACGACGTTCGCCAGCACTGGATCGCCCGAGCGTGGTTCGTGCCCTACAACACGGGGTGGCACCTCGCGCACCACGTCGACATGGGCGTGCCGTGGCGCAACCTCCCCGCGTTCCACGAGGAGCTGCGCGCGGCTGGCTACGTGACCCCAGCGATCACGTATCCGAACTACCTCGCGCTGTGGCGCGCGGCGTGCTCCGCAAAGTCCGCGTAGGCCGACACCTGCGGTTCGCGTCACATCTCTTGGTTACGGTGCGTTGCGGCCGTACCGGCAACGTGCGGGCGAGACCTCAAGGAGACCTCAACGGTGCGCAGCAGCGCGCACCGCGCGAGAATGGACCGACCAGCCAAGGAGGCGCCATGAGCACCCTCGACAACCGTCCGAACACCGCGCTCTTGGTCATCGACGTCCAGAACGGCGTCGTCGAGGGCGCACATGAGAGAGACGCCGTCGTGGCGAACGTGGGCCGCGTCGTGGAGGCGGCGCGGCGCGAGCACGTCCCGGTGATCTGGGTCCAGCACTCCGACTCCGGGCTCGCGAAGGGGAGCGATCCCTGGCGGATCGTCCCCGAGCTCGCGCCGGGCGACGACGAGCCGCTCGTGGAGAAGCACTACGGCGACTCCTTCGAGGACACCACGCTCGAGTCCGTGCTCTCGGACCTGCGCGTGGGCAGCCTCGTCGTGGTCGGAGCGCAGACCGACATGTGCATCCGCTCGACGCTGCACGGCGCGCTGGCACGCGGGTACGACGCGACGCTCGTGAGCGACGCGCACACGACCGAGGACCAGACCGCGTACGGCGCACCCTCGCCTGACCTCGTCATCGCGCACACCAACCTCTACTGGACCTACCAGACCGCCCCGGGGCGCACCGCAGGGACCGTCGAGACCAAGGACGTCACCTTCGCCGACGCGACCTAGGCGCGCGGCGCGACCGCACGTCGCCCGCGGGTTCGCTCGGGACGGACTCAGACCGACGTCATGCCGCCGTCGACGGCGATCGCCGCACCCGTGACCCCCGAGGCCGCTTCCGAGCACAGCCACGCGACGAGGGCGGCGGGCTCAGCGGGATCCAAGAGCCGCCCGATCGGCTGGTGTGCGGCGAACTCCTCGACGGAGTCGAGCCCGTAGATCGCGGCCGAGGCGTCCAGCATCGCGGTGCGCGTCGAGCCCGGGCAGACCGCGTTCGCGGTCACCCCGGTCGTGGCGAGGTCGGCAGCGAGGCCCCGGACGAGACCGATGACGGCGTGCTTCGACGCGGAGTACGCCGCGAGGTGCAGGAGGCCGATGTGCGACGCCGCCGACGCGACGGCGACCAGCCGGCCGCTGCGCGGCTCGGGGGACTCGAGGAGTGCCGGCACCGCCGCGGAGAAGAGTCGCCGTACGCCGTCGAGGTTGACGGAGAGCACCGCGTCATAGACGTCGTCGGGTGTGTCCCACAGCGTGGCGCCGCCTGCGATGACGCCGGCAGCCGCCACGGCGGCATCGACCGATCCGAACTGCGCGACGGCCGTCTCGACGGCGAGGGCCATGTCCTGCGCGCTGCGTGCGTCCCCGACGAGGCCGAGCACCCGGCCGGGATGCTTCGCCACGACGGCGTCGAGATCGCTGGGCGTGGCCATGGCGTACGGGACGCCATCGACGTCTCGGCACCGGTCGACCGCGACCACGCTCCAGCCCGTCGCAACGAGCGCGTCGACGATCGCGGCGCCGATCCCGCGGGCACCCCCCGTGACGAGGGCGACCTGGCTCATCGAGGGGCTCCGAACCGCGTGGTGACCACGTCCAGCAGGTCGGCGACCAGCTCGTCGAGCACGCGTCGTCCCTGCAGTGCGCTAGCGGTCGTCGGGTCGCCGAGCACGCCCGTGGGCGACACCGCCGCGACGCCGTCGCGTCGCAGTGCCGGCGCGAGCTCGGCCAGCGGGGTGAGGTTGCCGGTCACGAGGACATTGTGACGCACCTGGTCGTCGTCGATCGCCGCGATGAGCGACGTCTCGGTGTGCCCGGCATGCGCGTCACCGCCCGGGACGGTCGGTAGGTACGTCACGACGTCGTCGCCCTCCTCGTCCGCGGTGCGCTGGACCTCGCGAAGCGCGTCCAGATTGCCGCCGTGCCCCGAGACGAACACCGTCCCTCGGGACCACGTCCGTGAGGAGCGGACGAGCTCGGTGAGGTACGCAGCGAGGAACGGCGATCCCACCGACAGGGTGCCTGCGAAGCCCGCGTGCTCCCCGCTCGCCCCGACCCCAACGAGCGGCGCGACCGCAACGTCGCTACGGGCCTCTGCGAGCGCGTCGCACAGCGTGGCGGCCACCAGCGAGTCGGTCCACAGCGGCAGGTGCGGGCCGTGCTGCTCGCACGAGCCGACCGGGACCGCGACGAGCAGCTCGCTGCCGCGCGACCTGATCTCAGGTGACGTCATCGCGCCGATCGTCCCTTCGCTCAACGCATCCCCCATCGCTCGAGCCGATCAAGGATCACGTCGGCCGCCTCCTCGGGGTCGCAGCGGACGACCTCTGGTGGGTCGTGGACGACCAGTGACCCGGCCAGCTCGATCCCACGGCGCACCGGGTCGACCTCGGTCGGCGCGGCCACGACGCTCGGTCGCGGGCGCACGGGGCCGACGACGGCGCCAGGCGGGTCGCCCCGCCTCGCTGCCCGCGGCGGGCTCACCGCGACGACCTCGTAGCGCGGCGTGGTCACGGCGCCCAGGGCGTCGGTGAGCGACGCGCGCGGCGCGGCCCCTGCGCCGGCCTCCACCGAGAGCACGCACGGCGCAGCGAGGGCGAGGTGCTCGCGACGGCCCCCGTCCAGCCTCCTCGAGCCGACCAGACCCCCTGCGTCGACCCCGACTGTGCGGAGGCACAGCGCCTGGGGCAGGTCGAGGTGGTGCGCGATGCGCGCCGGCACCGTTCCGGAGCCCCGGTCCCCCGACGCGTCGCCGCAGACGATCACGACAGCGCCTGTGGCCACCTCGCACAGGGCCGCCGCCACGACCTCGCTCGGCCACTGCTCCGCGGGCACGCCGAAGTCGCGATCCTCGTCGCCCACGACGACGCGCACCGCTCGGCCCGCGCCCTCGGCGAGCGTCGCACGGAGGACGCCCTCGCCCGCCGGCCCGCACGCCGCGACCACGACCGCCTCACAGCCGAGCGACGCCGCGAGCTCGTAGCCGACGGCGCACGCCGCCTCGTCGGACCGTGTGCGCGTCACGTGGCGCGGGTCGACGTCCACACGGCCCGTCAGCCAGTCGACGTCGAGGACGGCCGCGATCGGCTTGATCGCGACGCAGACGAACGGATCACCCACGACGGACGATCACACCCTTGCCGCCCTCGGGGTACTGCCAGGTGATCGCGTCCTGCTCGTTGCAGACGAGATAGCACGACCCGCACTCGAAGCACTGCTCGTAGTTGAAGAGCACGCCGCCGGACGAGAGCTCGACGAACAGGTTCGCGGGGCAGACGGTCACGCACGCCTTCGTCGTGCATCCTTCGCAGGCATCACCGTCGACGACGATGTGCGCGGTCGGTGCGACGTCGAAGGTGGCCGTCGCCATCCGGTCTTCGAAGTCGATCCCCTCGAACTCGCCGTCGTCGCTCATCGGAACAGCCTGAAGGCCGCGAGCGTGCTCTTGGCGGCGTGGCGCACCTTGACCTTCCGCTCGCGCATCGTCGTGCGAATCGTCCGGACGAGTCCAGGCTTCGGTGCGGGGTTCACGACGGTGAAGAACGACTCGGCGACGTCGCAGAGGAGCCCCGGCTGGACGCGCTGGACGAAGTCCGAGAACACGACCTTTGGCGCGAGGCGGAGCCGCTTGTGGTCCTGGAGCACGAAGGACGCCTCGAGCAGGCCCCGGTAGTGCCGGTGGGCGCCCGCGACGCCGCCCGGCTCGCCCCGCGCGCGCGTCGCGGCGTCGGCGGCCGCGGCACCGGCAGCCATCGCGAAGTTCACGCCCTCCAGCCAGACCCCTGCGGCGAGCGTCATGGACGCGGCGTCGCCCGCCACGACGATGCCCGGCGCCCCGAGCGTCGGCATCGCGTCGTAGCCCCCCTCGGGGATGAGGTGCGCCGCGTACTCGACGAGCTCGCCGCCGCGGACCAGCGGGGCGATCGAGGGATGCGAGGTGAGGTCGGCGAGCACGTCTTCGGGTCGACGCTTGGCCGCTGCGAGGTCGTCCAGCTTCAGCACGCAGCCGACGGCGACCGTGTCGAGGTTCGTGTACAGGAAGCCGCCCCCGGTGATCGACCCGGTCGCGCCGAGCATCTCGATGTCGCAGCCCTCGCGGCCGGTGAGGTTGAACCGCTCGTCGATCGC
>DATBQT010000008.1:0-6436 GCA_036560685.1 Acidimicrobiales bacterium | reverse complement strand
GAGCTCTGCCTGCCAACGCAGGCGACGCTCGGCTAGCCCGACCGCCCGACCGCAATGCACGGCACAAGGGCCGCCGGCGTCAGCCGGCGGCCCTTGGCTCGCGCGGCCGGAGCCTCTTCGCCCTCCACGCCGTGGTCACAGCCAATTCACCTGTCCCGCTCAAATAACGCGATTTACGTTGTAATCGAGCCGGCGCAGCCGTACGTTGCGAACCGGCATTCCGCGGCGTTGCCACCGTGGCCGCCGCACGTAAGGGGGTTGCCATGTCCCACTCCTTGAGCCGCCTCAGCCGGTCCGTCGGGGTCGCCGCCGCGGCGCTCAGCCTCGGTGTCGGCGCCCTGCTGGTCGCCTCTCCCGGACCCGCCACGGCCGGGCCGGGCACGCCGCCGCTCGACCACTTCCTCTGCTACCAGTCGACGGGCAAGGGGTTCGTCGTGAACCCGAACCTGCTCTTGAAGAACGTCATCCAGCCCGCACCCTTCCACCCGGTTCGCGTGGGCGCGATCTCGACGCACTGCAACCCGGCGAACAAGTCCGTGCCGGTCGCGGTGTTTACCTCCAAGAACCCGCTCGCGCACCTGTTGTGCTGGAGCATCGGCAACCCGATCAAGACCGTCAAGGTCCTCGTCTCGAACCAGTTCGGCAAGGCGACGATGAACGCGGGCTCGCCGACTCGGCTGTGCCTCCCGACGTGGAAGTCGCTCGTGGCCGCGCCGAACATGACGCCGGTCCAGCCACCTCGCCTCGACCACTTCGTGTGCTACCCGCTCGCCGCGCTCGCGGCCAGCTACGGGTTCAAGGCGCCGGGGATCGTCAAGGTGCTCGACGAGTTCAGCGTGCCCAAGTACACCCAGGTCCGGATCGGGATCGCGAACCTGCTGTGCGTGCCGACCACCAAGATCATCCCCGGGGCCACGTTCCCGCCGCAGACGCCGACCGACCTCAGCTTGGTGTGCTTCCCGATCAACCCGACGCCGTTCTTCCGGGTCGTGTTCGACCAGAACCAGTTCGGGCAGGGACCGGTGCTGCCGACGCCGAAGGCCGAGCAGCTCTGCCTGCCCTCGACGCTCCAGGTCTCGGTGACGCCCGGTCCGTGACCTTCGGTCGTCCTGTGTGTGACCGCTGTCCCCGCGAGCGCGGGGGCACCGGTCACGCTTGGCAGTTCTCGCAGAAGTAGGTGGCGCGTCCGCGAACGGTCGTCTTCTTCACGATGGCGCGGCAGCGGTGGCACGTCTCGCCGTCGCGTCCGTAGACGTGGAGGAACGTCTGGTAGCCGCCCTTCTGGCCGTCGGGGTCGACGAACTGCTCGTCGGACAGCGTCGTGCCGCCGTGCTTGATGGCCTCGGCGAGGACCTCGCCGATCGAGCGGTGCAGCCGACGCACCTCGATGGTCGACAGCGACCCAGAGGGGCGGTCGTAGCGAAGGCCCGCGGTGTACAGGATCTCGTCGGCGTAGATGTTCCCGATGCCCGCGATGATGTGTTGGTCCGTGAGCAGCGCCTTGAGCGGCGTCATCCGGTCGCGCAGGATCGCGGCGAAGCGGTCCCACCCGACGACGTCCTCCACCGGGTCGATGCCGAGGTCGGCCAGCTCGGGAACCTTCCCCCGCAGCGCCACGCCGTCGCCGCCGACGGCGAGCTTCGCGTAGGGCGAGACGTCGATCTTGACCCCCTCTGGGGGTGCGACCGACACGTACAGCTCGCCGAACATCCTCGGGTCGACGTAGCGCAGCTCACCGCCCTGGTTGAAGACGAAGACCACGTGGGTGTGCTTGGGCTTGACGTCCTTGGTCCCCCGTGCGCGCAGCAGCTGGCCGCTCATGCCGAGGTGGATGACCAGGTGGTTGCCCGAGTCGAGCCCGATGACGAGGTTCTTGCCGAGCCGCCCCACCGACTTGATCGTGTGGCCCTCGAGCAGGGTGCGGAAGTCCTTCACGTTCTTGTGCCGCTTGGTGAGCTTGCCGTTCGTCACCGTCACGGCCTTGATCTTCTTCCCGGTGATGTCGCGCGAGAGCGCCGCTCGGACGGTCTCGACCTCGGGCAGCTCAGGCATCTCTTCCTTCCCAGGCCGCGTGCGCCGCGACCAGCTCTGCGGCTTTCTTGGATGATCCCTCGCCGCTCCCGGCGGCCGTTCCGCCGATCAGCACCGTCGCGACGAATCGCTGCGCGTGCGCCGGACCCGTGCCCGCCACCTCGTAGACCGGGGTTCCGAGCCCGTTGGACTCGGCCCACTCCTGGAGCCGGCTCTTGAGGTCCGAGGCGCCGGGGTCGGCGGCCTCGGTCCGGAACCGCGCCTCGAGCGAGCCGAGCACGACGCGGCGCGCCGCGTCGATCCCGCCGTCGAGGTAGACCGCGGCGATCACGGCCTCGTAGGCGTCGGAGAGCACGGAGTCCTTCTGCCTGCCGCCCGACCCCTCCTCGCCGCGGCCGAGGCGCAGCGCCCGGTCGATGCCGAGGTCGCGCGCTGCGGCAGCCAGCGAGGGCTCCGCCACGGTCGCCTGGCGCACCTGGGCGAGGCCGCCTTCGGCGAGGTCCAGCTCACAGAACGCGTGCTCGGCGATAAGCAGCCCGACGACGGCGTCGCCGAGGAACTCGAGGCGCTCATTGGAATCGATACGGTGCTCGGCGGCGTAGCTCGAGTGGGTGACGGCGATCGTCAGCGTCGCGTCCGCCTCATCGAGGCCGACGGCTCGGGCCAGTGCGCGGAGCCCCTCAGAGGCGGCGACCACGGTGGCAGTCAGCTCGCCTTCAGCCGCACCTCGACGTAGTCGACCGCGTCGCGCACCGTCTTCAGGTCCTCGAGGTCCTCGTCGTCGATCCGGAACCCGACGGTCCGCTCGCTCAGCTCCTCTTCGAGCGCCTCGACCAGCTCGATCAGGGCGAGCGAGTCCGCGTCCAGGTCGTCGGCGAACGAGGCGTCCTCGGTCACCTTCGAAGGGTCGATCTCCAGGATCTCTGCGAGCTGATCGCGGATCAGGTCGAAAATGGCCGCACGATCGGGCGGGGCGGCGGTGTTGTTGTGGGTCTCGGCGGGCAACTCGCCTCCTTGGGTGTGGCCGTGAGCCTATCGACGGGCCTACGCCACCGGTGCGACTCACGTGGTCCCGAGCGCGGCCCGGAGCGAGGCCACGATCCCGCCCTGCGCCAGGTCGTGGGCGACCTTGAGGGCGTTCTTGATGGCCCTGGCCGACGACGAGCCGTGCGAGATGACGCTCACGCCGTCGACCCCGAGCAGCATCGCGCCGCCGTAGGCGTCGGGGTCGAGGTCGACCGCGACCGGCAGCAGGTGCGCCAGCAGCACGTCGCCCGCGGCCCTGGTCGCCTCGTCGGTCGCGATCACCGCGGTCAGGGTGTCGAACATGAACCGCAGCGCGCCCTCGAGGGTCTTGAGCGCGACGTTGCCGGTGAACCCGTCGGTGACGACCACGTCCACGGGCGCCCCGATGAGGTCGCGGCCCTCCACGTTGCCGTAGAACTGCACGCCGCTCGCCGAGTCCATCAGGCGCTGGTGCACCTCTTTGACGAGGGGGGTGCCCTTCGTCGGCTCCTCGCCGATCGACAGGAGCCCGACTAGGGGCTCGACGACGCCGAACCGCGCGGACACGTAGGCCGAGGCCATCTGGGCGAACTGCACGAGCATCTCGGGCGTGCACTCCGCGTTGGCGCCCGCGTCGACGAGGACGACCGGCGTCGAGCCGGGCCGCGGCAGTGGCGTGGCGATGCAGGGCCGCGACACCCCTTTGATGCGGCCCATGCGCAGCAGCGCCGCAGCCATGGTCGCGCCCGTGTTGCCGGCCGAGACCGTGGCGCTCGCGGCCCCGTCGCGGACGAGCTCGGCGGCGCGCACCAGCGAGGAGTCCTTCTTTCGCCGAACGCCCTGGGCGGGGTCCTCGTCCATGCCGATGACCTCGGTGCACGCGATGAGCTCGAGGCCGCGCGTGTCGCCCACCAGATCCGGCGGCCCGACGAGCACCACGTCGATGCCGAACTCGTCGACCGCCGCTCTCGCACCGGCGACGATCTCGTCTGGGGCCAAGTCGCCGCCCATCGCGTCGAGCGCGACGGGCGCCAGTGGCCCGGGGGTCAACTCAGTCAACCTCGACGGCGACGCGTCCCTTGTACCAGCCGCAGTTCGGGCACACCACGTGGGGCAGCTTGGACTGGGTGCAGTGGGGACAGACGCTGCGCGCGGGCAGCCCGAGGCGCCAGTTCGAGGCGCGACGCATCCTCGACTTCGCCTTTGATGTCTTGCGCTTGGGGACGGCCATGGTGCCTCGTGGTTGCTCGACGCGAACTAGGGAGCCCCTACGCCTGGTCGGGCACCCGGAGCGCGTCGAGTGTAGCCCACCTCGGATCGACCTCGGGCTCGCAGGCACAGGGCCCGACGTTGCGGTCCGTGCCGCACTGCGGGCACAGCCCCGCGCAGTCGTCCCGGCACAGCGGCGCGAGGGGCAGCTCCAGGACCACGGCGTCGCGCACGAGGGCCGTGAGGTCGATCTCGTCGCCGACCAGCGGGTAGGCGTCCTCATCGTCGGGCCCCGCCGAGGCCGTGAACCGTTCCGAGACGCGCACCTCGAGGACCCCGCCCACGTCGGTGGCGCATCGCCGACACGCCGCGCGCCACGGGACGCGCAGCGTGCCCGCCGCGGTGAGCCCGCCCAGGTACGACGCGAGCCCGAGGCGGACCTCGACGTCCGCGCCGGGGACCACCTCGGGTGCGCCGGGGGCGACTGCGGCGAGCAGGCCCTCGGGGTCGAAGGCGGCGCTGAAGGCGACGTCGCTCGTCGAGCCGACGTGCTTGGTCAGCGACCCGACGGGAACGACGAAGGGGTTCACGTCCCTAGACGGTGTCCTGGTCGAAGAACGCGCCCTCGTCGACGCCCTCTGCGTCCTCGGTCGGGCCGGTGGGCTCGATCCTCGGTCGCAGGCGCTCGCGGCCCGACTGGACGGTCTTGGTCAGCCGGTCGAGGACGATCTCCATCTGGGCGAGCCGCTGGTCGCAGAAGTCCTCCGCCTCGTGGAGGATCGCCCGGCCGCGCTCCTCGGCATCGGCGACCACGCGCTCGGCGTGGGCCTTGGCCTGGCGGGCGATCTCGGTGCGCGACACGAGCCGCGATGCCTCGGCACGGACCTCGTCCAACAGGGCGTCCGCCTCGCGACGGCGCTGCTCGGTCATCGCGTCGAGGTCGGCGAGGATCCAGCGCGCTCGCTTCAGCTCCTCGGGCAGGAGCGAGAGCGCGCCCTCGAGCAGGTCCAGCACGTCCTCGCGCGAGATGAGCACCGACGACGACAGCGGCATCGTCTTGGCGGTCTCGACCACCGCGACGGCCTCGCGCAGCAGCGACTCGGCGTCTTCTGGTGGCGCCGCGGTGTCGTCCGCGCCGTCGTCGTGATCGTCGGCGTAGGTCATGTCGGCGCGATGGGGAACTTCTCCCTCAGGCGCTTCTCGACCGGCGCGGGCACGAAGGGGCTGACGTCGCCTCCGTAGCGGGCGACCTCGCGGAGAAGGCGCGAGGCGATGAACGAGTGCTGCGAGCTCGTCGGGATGAAGACCGTCTCGACCGGCGAGAGGGAGCGGTTCATCTGGGCCATCTGCAGCTCGCTCTCGAAGTCCGAGACCGCCCGGAGCCCCTTCACGATCGCCGTCGCGCCCACCTCCTCGGCCACGTTCACGAGGAGGGTCGAGACCGACACGATCCGGACGTTGTCGAGGTGCGCCAGGCACTCGGCGATCATCTCGCGGCGCTCCTCGAGCGTGAAGCAGGGGTCGGCCTTCTGGGGGTTGCGCAGCGCCGCGACGACGATCTCGTCGAAGACGTTCACGGCCCGCTCGATGACCTCCAGGTGCCCGTTGTGGAACGGGTCGAAGGACCCCGGGATCAGCGCGATCGTCATTCGCCCACGCCGGCGCTCGTTGGGGTGAGCATCGAGACGAGCGTACCGCCGTAGCGGTGCTCCTTGGACGCTTCCCAGCCCTCGGGTACGACGATGCCGCGGTCGGTCTCGAGCACGACGACCCCGGCGTCGAGGCCGTCGAGGAGGGCCGCGACGTCGACGTCGCCGTAGGGCGGGTCGCACAGCGCAAGGTCCACACGGCCACACGCGCGCCACCCGGGCAGCGACGCGCGCACGAAGGTCGCGTCGCGGTCCGCGAGCCCGACCGCCTCGAGGTTGCGGCGCGCCGCATCCACGCACGCACGGTCGTCGTCCACGAAGGTGCACGACGCGGCCCCGCGCGACAGGGCCTCGATGCCCATCGCGCCGCTGCCGCAGTACAGGTCGAGGACCGACGCGCCGGCGAGCCCGACCCGCGTGGCGAGGGACGAGAAGACCGCCTCGCGCACGAGGTCGGTGGTCGGGCGGACGTGGGCCGGGAGCCGCGCGGTCAGCCTGCGTCCCCGAGCCTCACCGGCGACGACGCGCACCGCGCCAGCGTA
>DATBQT010000007.1:0-2448 GCA_036560685.1 Acidimicrobiales bacterium | reverse complement strand
CCGCTCACCTTCGTCGTCGTCCCGGTGCCAACGTTCCAGACGAGGATCCGGTTCGGAGTCTCGCCCTGGTTGCCCTTGAGCGGAACGGATTGGACGTCGTACGCGACCCGATTGCCGCTGATCGCGAGCGCCTCGACCGGGGCGTTCAGGTGCACGGCCGTCACGCCGCTCCCCGTCGTCCCGGCCGCGCTCGGAATGAGCGCCAGACAGCACCCCGCGGCACTTCCAAAGACCAGGGCGCACGTGAGGAGAATTCTCGTGCGCATTCCGAGCGATCCTACGCTCATCGTTGTACAGTCGTCACCATGACGCGGGGCGTTCTCACCGGATTTGTCGCCCTCCTTGTCGCCGGCATTTCGCTCGCATCCGCGACGCGGTCGGAGGCGACGACCGCCCCGCGCGCTGCCGTGGCCCTTACGCCGAGCACCGCTCTCACAGGCGCCGTCGTCTCGGCGAGCCTCAAAGGCAGCTCGGTCCCGTCCGGCACGAGGCTGCACACCATCACGATCTCCTGGGGCGATGGCTCGCCTCCAGCCCACACGCGCTCGCTCAGCGCTTCTCCGACGCACCGCTACGCCTACGCCGGGCACTACACGGTTCAGGTGCAGGTCACGGACAGTGCGGGACGGTCGGCGCGTGCGTCGCGCCACGTGAGGGTGGTCACGCAGACCGCGTATTGGGATCTGTTCAACGGCCAGTCGGAGAGCTACCAGGCCGAGTACACGCAGCTCCCGCTCGCGAAGCACTCGGCCGACACCGAGGTCTCGGGCACGCAGAACAACGGTCTTCGCTGCACGGCGGGGATGGCCATCGGTCCGCAGAACCGCCTCTGGATCCTCAGCTACCCCAACGGGTGCTCGGCGCCGTTCCCGGCCGTGATTAAGGTCTTCGCGCTGCCGTTCACCGAGTCGAGCGCACCGCTGTACTCGCTGGCGCTTCCCGGCACCGGTGACGACGACAACCTCGCGTTCGATCGCAAAGGCGACGCCTGGGTGGCGGACTCGTACAACAACAAGCTCTACGAATTCCAGGGGCCGTTCACGGACAGCACGACGCTCGTGCCCGTTCTCACGCTGCCGCTCCAGAGCGTGACGCCCTCAGGGCTCGCGTTCGATCCGAACGGCGATCTGTTCGTCTCCAACGTCAACAGCACGGGGACGAAATCGATCGCCGTGTACCGCGCCCCGCTCACGGAGGCGAGCGTGCCGAAGTTCCTGAAGGGGCTCACTCAGCCCGGCGGTCTGACCTTCGACCCGCGCGGCGATCTCTATGCGTCGAGCAATCCTCCGCACGGCCCCGGCGCGGCGATCGTGCGCTACGACGCCCGTCACCTCATGCCCGGCGCGAAGCCGAGCATCGTGGACAAGGCCGGCCTGACCGGGAATCCGTACGAGTCGAACTTTGCGTGGGATGCGAGCGGCAACCTCTATGTCGCCGACTGCGGCAGCTCCGCAAACGTCCGGGTCTACCCGCTCGCGACGAAGCCGTTCAGCCCGAAGCTCTCAGCGTCCGTCACCCACCGCAACGCCTCGCTCACCACGATCGGCTGCGCATGGGGGCTGGCAATCGGCTGAGCCGAGAGGGGCCTCAAGGGCCGAGGTCGTCGAGCTGGTGCGCGAGGTAGTTGGGGCTCTTCGGGACGATGATCGCAACGACGGCGTCGCCGACAGCGATCGTGCGCCCGTTCGCGTACTTGCCTCCGAAGTAGGTCGGAGTGCCGCTCGGGATGTTGACTCTGATGTTCTTGCCGAGCAGCGCCTGGTCGGCGTGCTCGGTGGACGAGACCTGGAGCTTGATGTACCCCGAGCCCAAAACGGTGACGGTGCCGATCACCCAGTCGCCCTTCGCCTTGCCGGGGATGGGCGCGACGTCCTGCTGCGGGAGGACGAGCGGAGCGCGAGGCGTCTGCCGAAAGTTGAAGTCCTGGGTGAGGTCCCCGAGGCCCGAGACGTTCTCGCGCACGGTGGGGCGCGGGTCCGGGCGCCCGTCGGTCTGCGGGTCGAGCCTCTGTCCGCCCAGGAAGTCGTCCTCGATGAACTTGAGATACGCGTCGAAGCTCAGCGTCTGGTGGTCGATATACCCCTTCTTCGCGTAGGGGCTGATCACGAGGCCCGGCACGCGCAAGCCGTAGCCGTTCTTGTCGACGCTCGGCGGCTGGATGTGGTCGTAGAAGCCACCCCAGTCGTCCCACGCGAGGAAGATCGCGGTCGAGTTCCACTCCGGGCCTTTCATGACCGTGTTGATGAGACCGGTCACGTAGTCCTCGCCGACGCCGACGCTCGACGGCGGGTGCTCGCTCACCGCGTCGGCCGGCGTGACCCACGAGACGGCGGGAAGAGTCCCGGTCTTCGCCGCGGTGTAGAAGTTCGCGACGGGCTGGATGTTCCCCAGCTGGTGGTCGTTCCGCACGGTGTCGAAGTAGGGGAGGGGGTTCCAGATGCCCGGGGT
>DATBQT010000006.1:0-1550 GCA_036560685.1 Acidimicrobiales bacterium | reverse complement strand
GGCACCTACCACCAGCAGATCGACGGGGTGACGGTGCGCTCGCCGGACGGCGTGCACTTTGCGGTCGGTCCGAACGGCGCGGGGCCGTACCTCGCCCCGAGGGTCTATCCCGTGCTCGTCGCCCAGGGTCGGCTCGCCGAGTCAGGGACCGCCCGTCGGTGAGGTGACCGACGCGCAGGCCGACCGCAAGGCGGCGGCGACGTCGGCGAACGGCAGCTCCTGGGCCTGCTGCACGAGGGTCATCAGCGCGTTGTACGAGCCGTCGGCCGAGTTCGCCATCGAGGCCGCGTGCTGGACGAGGGCGACGTCGTGCAGCGCCGTGGCGAGGTCGGCCGCTGCGGCTGCGGGGGTCGGCGCGACGAGCGAGCGGTCGTAGGCGACGAGCGCCCGATTGACCCCATGGCAGGTCGCGATCGCGTCGCCGTTGGCACCGCCACCGCACGAGGCGAGTAGCACCGCTGCCACCACCGCGATCGCGGCAGCGCCCAGCCGGCGACTTAGTCGAGCCACGCCTCGGCACGCTCGAGGAGGAACTCGCTCACATCGCGGCACCGGTCGAACACGTCGCAGAGCAGCTCTTCGCCCTTGAGCACCGCCGCGAGCGACACCGGGTGCCGCGCGACGATCGTGACGCGGCGCTCGGAGCCGTCGGTCGCCGACGCGTACGAGTCGGTGGCGGAGACCTCGAGCGGCAGGACGAGGCCGCCGACGGGCGCGAGGTCGATCGCGAGGCGCAGCAGGTCGGGCGCGTGGGGGAGCGGCGGGAGTGCCCACGTGAACGTGATGGGGAAGTGGAACTCGTCCGGCGGCTCGTCGTCCTCGGGCAGGCCCATCACGGCGTCTTCGAAGCTGAGCAGGATCCTCGGATCGACGTCGAGTGCGAGGTGCAGGTCCAGCGGCCCACCACAGCCGTCCTCGGGGTGCAGGTCGACCTCCCAGACCTGGCGAAGTGAGTAGGTCTCGACGAAGTGTCGCTCGTCGTGGACGTGGAACCCGTGATCGACGGAGTGGTCCTTCAGGTCCGCGACGTACCCGGCCACGTCGATGGCTGCCACGAGCCGACACTACCCGGGGGCTGCTTCGACGGCCCAGCGGTACGCTGCCGCGGTGCGCGACGAGGAGGTAGTCGAGCTCCTCAGGCGCGCCGCGAGAGCGGTGGTCGAGGCCGTCGCTGGCCTTCAGCGTCGGGGACTCTCCGGAGCTCGACCGACGCAGTACCACGCAGACCTCGCCGCGGACGCGGCCGCAGTCGACGTGCTTCGAGCGGGCGGACTTCAGGTCGTGTCCGAGGAGTCCGGTCGCACCGGCGACGACGGACAAGTCTGCGTGCTCGACCCGATCGACGGGTCGACCAACTTCGACCGGGGCATCCCTTTCTTCTCCGTCAGCATGTGCGTGCTGGACGAAGAGGGCATGCGGTGCGCGCTCGTCGTCAACCTCGCGACGGACACGTGGTATGAGGCCGCAAGAGGACAGGGCGCGTCTCGCGACGGCGAGCGGATCACGGTGTCGGCGGTGACCGACATGGCAGAGGCGATCGTCGGGTTCTC
>DATBQT010000005.1:0-3220 GCA_036560685.1 Acidimicrobiales bacterium | reverse complement strand
GCTACCCGAGCGGCACGAGCGAGGTCGCCCTCTCGTCGTCGCTCGCCAACCTCTATCGCATCGGTGTCGGCGGCGTCTGGCACGAGGAAGGTCATCGCCTGCGGGTGGTCGGCGAGGTGCGTTCGCCAACAGACCTCAACGCCACATTCGCGCTCGTCGCACCCGGCGCGATCGCCCAGCCCTCCGTGGTGACGGTCCTCTTCGACGCCACCGCAGGGCAGCTCGCAGGCTTCCGGCCGCCGAGCGCCATCTACGGCACCCTCATCGGTTCGATCCAGACCCTGCCCCCACCGAGCTTCGACATCGGCCAGCTGATCGTGCTCGTCGCTGGGACCTTCGGGATGCTGTTCATCGGGCTGATCGCCGTCGCAGGGTTCACGGTCATGGGGCAGCGTCGCCAGCGAGCCGTCGGGATCCTGGACGCCCTCGGTGCCGCCGAGTCCAAGGTGCGGCTCGTCCTGCTCGTGAACGGCTTCGTCATCGGGTTCATCGGGATGGTCGTCGGTGGCATCGTGGGGCTCGGCGCGTGGTGGCTCTACGCACCGCACCAGCAGGCGAGCCTTGGCCACGTCGTCGACCCGGCGTCCATCCCGTGGTGGCTGGTCGTCACGGCGCTGCTGCTCGCGCCCTTCACCGCAACGCTGGCCGCCCGGCGTCCCGCGAAGGCGCTGTCGAAGATGCCCGCCGTGGTCGCACTGTCTGGCAGGCCGAACGAGCCGCAGGCGTCGCGACGCAACGCCCTGATCGGGGTGAGCGTGCTCGGCGCGGGTGTGATCATCGTGTTCGCTGGTGGCAACGGCGCGCGGGGCGGGGGTGGCGGAGCTCTGCCACTCCTCGTCGGGATCGTCGCGAGCTGCGTCGGCTTGTACCTCGTCGCGCAGTGGGTGGTTGCCCAGCTCGGGAGGGTCGCGTCGCGAGCGCCGCTGGCGGCGCGAATCGCGCTTCGGGACCTCGCCCGCTACCGGTCGCGGTCTGGAGCTGCGCTCGGCGCCATCTGCCTGGCGATCGTCATGACCGCAGTGGTCGTCATCGCGGCGACCGCTCGATACTCCAATCCGTTCGACTACGTCGGGCCGAACCTCGCGAGCAACGTCGTCCTGATCTACCCGCCCCTGGCGTCGGGCACCACCGTCATCCAGCCCTGCCCACAAGGAGAGTGCAGGCATCAGGCACAGGGGCCGACGCCACAGGCGGCGAATGCAGAAGCCGCCAAGGTTGCACGCGCCATCGCGGTCGCGACCGGCGCGTCAAGCGTGCTGGAGCTCGAGACCACCAACGCGAACCCCGAGAACATCAGTGGCGGACGAGGCTTCAACGGCGCGGTGTACGTCGCGACGCCGGCGCTCCTCGCGCACTACGGCATCGCCGCGAGCGCCGTGGACGCCAATGCGCTCGTGCTCTCGGCACGGCCAACCTTGCCCCACGCGTCCGGGCTCGCCATCGTCTACAGCGCCCCGACCAATAAGGGCTTCGATCAAGGCCAGACCGGCCCGTGCCCACCCGGCTACTGCGTGCCCGATCCCGTCGTGCAGGCGATGCCGCAGCTCCCGGCTGGCACCTCCGCTCCCAACACCGTGTTCACGATGCGAGCCGTCCGCCTCCTGCACCTCCAGCTCCAGCCGGCGATCTGGCTGGTCACGACGCCCGCGCCGCTGACGTCCCTGCAGAAGCAGTCCGCCAGGACGATCGCCGCCAGCGCCGGCGCGTCGATCGAGACGGCGTCGTCCTTCGCGTCGCTGAACGAGGTGCTCGGCTGGTCGATCCTCCTCGGCATCCTCGTGGCGCTCGGCGTCCTCGCCATGACGGTGGGGCTCATCCGTGCGGAGACGTCGGGCGAGCTTCGGGTGCTCACGGCCGCAGGCGCGAGCCGTCGCACGCGGCGGGCGCTGACGAGTGTGACCGCGGCCGCGCTTGGCTTCGTGGGAGCCGTGCTCGGTGTCGTCACGGCGTACCTCCTTGTCGGTGCCTTCCTGGCCACCAACGCCTCCGACAACCTGTCCGAGCTGGTGAACAACCTGCCCATCCGGCCGCTCGCGGCGATCGTGCTCGGTCTGCCGCTGCTCGCGGCCCTTGGCGGGTGGTGCTTCGCCGCCCGCGAGCCCACCTCGATCTCGCGCCAGCCGCTCCCCTAGCCACGCCGCCTGGCGGCTTCAGCGGCGGCCGTCCGTCCGGGGCCGATGCGGCCTCGCGGCGTGTCTGCCCGGCACGGTCGCCCCGCCACGTCAAGGAATCGCTGGCCAAACCGCGGTCCCGGCGGCTGTGACGCCCGTGTGACGCGTGGATCGAAGGCTTGGGTCGCAACGAAGCCTACGGAAGGGACCCCACATGGAATCCACCTGCACGACACCTCGCCAACGACCTCGCAGCACGCGGAGACGAACGGTGGTGGCACTCGCTGCCGCCCTGTGCGTCGGGGTCCTGCCTGCCGCAGTCGCCGCTGCCGCGGGAGGAGCCGCGCACACCAAGCTGGTGGCGCTGCACGACCCAGGCGCGACCATGGGTGACCAGTTCGGCCACGGCGTGGCGATCTCGGCGTCTGGTTCGATCGCGCTCGTCGGCGCCTACGACACGTCCAGCGGCGCCGGCGCGGCCTACGTCTACAAGGCGGGGAAGACCGGCTGGTCCACGTCGCCGATCAAGACGTTCACCGATCCCGGCCACGGCGTCGACCACTTCGGCTTCTCCGTCGCACTTTCGCCTGACGGAACGACCGCGTACGTCGCGGCCGACCGGCTCGCCGTCGGCGCTCGCACCGGTGCGGGTGCGGTGTTCGTGTACCACGCGTCAAAGGGCATCTGGCCGTCGACGCCGACGCAGACGATCAACGACCCCGGCACCGCGTCGGGCGATGCATTCGGCGTCTCGATCGCCGTGTCGCCCGACGGCAAGACCGTCGCGGTCGGTGCGCCCGTCACGACCGTCGGCGGCACCGCCCAGGCGGGCGAGGCCTACGTCTACCAAGCGTCGAGCGGCAAGCTGCCAACGACGCCCACGGCGTCGATCCCCGATCCGAACCCTTCGCTCGGTCGCGGGTTCTTCGGCTACACCCTCTCGCTGTCCGACGTGACCGTCGGCAAGGGCATCTTGGTGTCGGGCGCCTACGTCACCACGGTCAAGGGACAATCGGCTGCCGGCGCCGCCTACATCTACCAGGAGAAGTCGGCGCACCTCTGGGTGCTCGCCAAGGGCGGACAGCTGACCGACCCAGGTGACGTCGGCA
>DATBQT010000004.1:0-9599 GCA_036560685.1 Acidimicrobiales bacterium | reverse complement strand
CGCGAGGTCGCACCCGGCGAGCTCGTGACGATCGAGGGCACCACCTGCACCTCGACGCAGCTCCTCGAGCCCGCGGACCCCGCACGCCTGTGCATCTTCGAGTTCGTCTACTTCGCACGACCTGACGCGGTCCTCGAGGGCCGCGAGGTGCATGGTGCCAGGCGCCGCATGGGCGAGCTGCTCGCCATGCAGTCGCCCGTCGACGCCGACTTGGTAATGGGCGTGCCGGACTCAGGCATCCCCGCCGCCGAGGGCTACGCGGTTGCGAGCGGGATCCCCTTCGGCCAGGGGCTCGTCAAGAACCGCTACATCGGCCGCACGTTCATCGCGCCCGACCAGGTCGCACGTGCGCGCGGCGTGCGCCGCAAGCTCAACCCGCTTCGCGAGAACATCGCCGGCAAGCGGCTCATCGTGGTCGACGACTCGATCGTGCGCGGGACGACGACGCGCGCGATCGTGACGATGCTGCGCGACGCCGGCGCGACCGAGGTGCACCTGCGGGTCTCCTCGCCGCCCTTCCGCTGGCCCTGCTTCTACGGGATCGACACGCCGACGCGCGACGAGCTGCTCGCGTCGCACCGGTCCATCGAGGAGATCCGCGACTTCCTCCTGGTCGACTCCATCGACTACATCACCATCGACCACCTCGTCGAGGCCATCGGCGCGCCCGGCGCCGGGTTCTGCGACGCGTGCCTCACCGGCCACTACCCGACGCGCGTGCCCCTGGAGGTCAGGGGCGCGACCGGGGTCGGGGCGTGACGGGACCAAAGCCCGCGACCTACGCCGCCGCAGGAGTCGACGTCGATGCGGGGGACGAGGCGGTCCGGCGCATCGCGTCGCGGCTGCGCTCTGCGGACCGGCCCGGGGTCCTCGGCTCGCTCGGCGGCTTCGCAGGACGCTTCTCGATGCGAGAGGGCGGCTGGCGCGACCCGGTGCTCGTGGCTGCGACCGACGGCGTGGGGACCAAGCTCGAGGTCGCCCGGGCGGCCGGCGTCTACTCGACGATCGGGACCGACCTCGTGGCGATGTGCGTCGACGACATCGCCTGCGTGGGCGCGCAGCCGCTCTTCTTCCTCGACTACCTGGCCGTCGGCATGGTCGATCCCGCGAGGGTCGCCGAGCTCGTGGCCGGGATCGACGCGGCCTGCCTCGCCGTCGGCTGCGCGCTGCTCGGCGGCGAGACCGCGGAGCACCCCGGCGTCATGGGCGCGGACCAGTTCGACCTCGCGGGCTTCGCCGTGGGTGCGGTCGAGCGCGACGCCCAGCTCGGCCCCGACCGGGTGGGCGCCGGCGACGCGTTGATCGCCCTCGGCTCAGGGGGACTTCGCTCGAACGGCTACTCGCTCGCGCGCCACGTCCTGTTCGAGCGCGCCGGGCGCGCGCTCGGCGATCCCGCGTGGCCGGGCGCCGCAGCGTCGGTCCAAGACGTCCTGCTCGCGCCAAGCGTGCTGTACTCACCGTCCGTGCAGCACGTGCTCTCGGCCCATCCCGGCGCGATCCACGCCGCCGCCCACGTCACGGGTGGCGGGATCGCGGCGAACCTTGTCCGCGCGCTTCCCGAGGGGCTCGCCGCCGACCTCGACCGCTCCGGGATCGCCGTGCCCGAGATCTTCACGGAGATCCAGCGACTCGGTGCGGTGAGCGACGACGAGATGGCCCGTGCGTTCAACCTCGGCGTCGGCATGGTGCTCGTCGTCGACGCGGCGCAGGCGGCCGACGTCGTCGCCACCCTCCACGCCGATGGGCTCACCGCGTGCGCGGCCGGCGAGGTGCGCGCGGCCACCCGAGCCGTGACGGTCCGATGACCGCCGTCGACCCGAGGACCAAGGCGGCGCTGATCTCGCACCTGCTCTCCCACGCGGTCAAGCGCGGCTCGTTCACGCTCAAGAGCGGCAAGCCGACGGACTGGTTCATCGACGCGAAGCAGACGGCCTGTCGCCCCGAGGCGATGCTGCTCGTCGCCGACGCCGTGCTCTCGGTCATGCCGACGGAGACGACCGCGATCGGCGGCCTGACCATGGGCGCGGACCCGATCGCGTTCGTCACCGCCGCCGTCGCCGCAACGAGGGACCGCCCGATCAAGGCGTTCAGCGTTCGCAAGGAGGCGAAGGACCACGGCGGCGGCGGTCGGATCGCCGGCGCCCTGGATCCCGGCGACAAGGTTGTGCTGACCGAGGACGCGACGACCAGGGGCACGTCGCTCCTCGAGGCGGCCCATGTCGTCCGCGACCTCGGCGCCGAGCCGATCCTCTTGGTCGCGCTCGTTGACCGAGGCGGCACCTGCGGCGCGATGGCGGCAAAGGAGGGCCTCGCGTTCGCCTCGATCGTGACGGCCGAGGACCTCGGCTTCGCCTTCGAAGGCGAGTAGGTGGCGGCGGCGCCGCCTCGCGCGGGGATCGAGGCCTGGGATGCCGCGTTCGGTGCGTCCATGCGTGCGCTGCACCGCGTGGTCGACGCCGTCGGTCGTCGCCCCGTCGTCAGCTCGGTCTGCGGCCTGGCGATCCTCGCGCTGCTGTCGTGGTACACGGCGTGGCACGTGCCGTCGTCGAGCTGGCTGTTCACGAGCCACTACGCCGTCGGGTTCAAGGACCTCATCTACCGCGTCGCCGACATCAGGCGCGTCCAGGGCGGCGGCCCGCTCTACTCGCCGAACGACCACCTGCAGTACTTCGTCTACCCGCCCGCGGCGGCCTGGCTCTTCTGGCCGCTCACGTGGGTGGTCCACGCGCCGACGCTGCAGCTGCTGCTCTACGGCAAGGGCGAGTTCAGAGCCGACCTGCTGTGGACGTTCGCGTCGCTGCTCGCGCTCGCGGCGATGCTCGCCTCGCTCGGTCGCCACACCTGCGGGTGGCGCTGGCCGAAGGCGTGGGCGGTGTCGCTCCTCGTCGGTGCGCCACTCGCCACGCTCGTGCTCCAGCCCGTCGGCGTGCACCTGGCCCTGGGGCAGGTCGGCCTCTTCCTCGCGGCGGCCGCCACCTTCGACATCCTGTGCGTGCGCAACCGCGCGCGCGGGTTCCTCACGGGCGTCACCGCCGCGCTCAAGCTCTACCCGATCGTCTACTTCGTCTTGTTCGCGATGCGCAAGGAGTGGCGCGCGCTCGCCAACGCCGTCGGCGGCCTCGTCGCGACGACGGCGCTCGCGTGGATCGTCTTCCCGAGCGACAGCGCGACGTTCTTCTTCCACCGCCTGATCTCCGGGCGAGAGCTGCGCCACTACTGGCAGAACGCGCACTGGATCTCGTCATCCTCGAGCCTCTACACGATGTTCTTCCGCCAGCCCTTCACCGGCTCTGCGATCGAGCGCAACATCGGCTTCGTGCTGTGCGTCGCGGTCATCGCCCTCGGCGTCTACGCCGCGTGGCGCCAGATGAAAGAGGGTCGCGAGGTCGCCGCATTCCTGTGCGTCGCGCTCGCGTCCACGATCGGCTCGCCCGTCGCGTGGGACCACTACTTCATCTGGGTCGTCTTCGTCCCGTTCGTGCTCGTCGAGCGCGGGCCGCTGCCGTGGTTCCGGGTGGTCTCGTTGTGGCTGTTCGTCATCACCTGCCTTGTGCCGCTCCGCATGGCGCGCAACGAGGACCTCTCGCACAAGGCCTACGACTGGATCTTCGGGGTCATCTTCGTCGCGCGCAACGCCCTGACCGCGGTGTCGCTCCTGTGGCTGATCGTCGCGTGCATCCCCGCCCGCGTGCCCGCGGTCCCTCAGGAGAGCGCGGCCAGCACCGAGTCGCACCAGGCCCGCACCGCGGGGTAGCGGTCGTCGGGGGTGCGCCCGAGGCGGACGAGCACCGCGTCGCGCTGCGGCGAGACCACGAGGCGCTGGCCCTCGTAGCCGCTCGCCCAGTAGGCGCCCTCGCCGTCGAGCCACCAGTGGTGCGAGTAGTAGGTGCGGGGGTCCTCGTCGGCGCTCGTCGGGAGCTGCGCGTCGTCGACCCAGCGGCGCGACAGCAGCTGGTCGCCCTCCCAGGCCCCGCCGCGCAGGTACAGGGTCGCGAACTTGGCGAAGCTGCGCGCCGAGCAGTAGACGTAGCTCGATCCGATGAAGGTGCCCGCGTCGTCCAGCCGGATCGTCGCGTCGTGCATGCCGAGCGGCACGAAGAGCCGGTCGCGGAAGAACGCGACGGTCGCGTCGCCCGGGCCGACCGTTTGGGCCACGATCCGCGCGACCAGGTTCGACGTGCCGGACGAGTAGTTGAACCGCGTGCCGGGCGCATGGGCGAGCGGGTGCGCCGCGGCGAACGCCGCGACGTCGTCGCTTCCCGCGCCGAACAGCATCTCGATCACGTCGGAGGCGGTCTGGTCGACGTAGTCCTCGGTCCACTTGAGGCCGTCGCGCATCTGGAGGAGCTGGCGGAGCGTGATCGCCCCCCTGGGGTCGCCAGGGCCCGCCCACTCGGGCACGGGCGCGGGCGCGTCGGGGTCGATCCGCCCTTCGTCGACGAGGAGCCCGACGGCGGCGTGCAGGACCGACTTCGCCATCGACCAGCTGAGCAGCGGGGTCTCGACGGTGACCGGCGTCGGCTCGTTGACGAACGACGGCAGCGCGCCGCCGTAGCGCTCCGCGAGGAGCCGCCCGCCCTGCACGACGACCACGGCATAGGTGTCAGCGAGCTCGGGGTCGGTGAACGCCTCGTCGACGAGCGCGCTTACCTCGCCCGACGCGGTGCCCGCGGGCCACTGCGTGGTCGGCCAGTCGACGCCGTCGGGCTGGGAGGCGTGCGACGGTGACGTGGCCGGGAGGGCTGCTGGCATCCGTTGAGCCTCGCACGGAGCGCCGTTCGGCTGCCGATACCCTCGAGGCGTGCACAGCTCGGCCACCGGAGGGGTCATCAGGCGATGACGAGGTCGGACTGGGTGCTCGTGCTCGCCGTGTTCGGGGCGAGCGCCGTCGAGATGGTCGAGGCGCTGACGATCGTGCTGGCGGCGGGGACGTCGAGGGGGTGGCGCTCCGCCCTCGAGGGCGCGGCAGCCGCCGTCGGCGTGCTCGCGCTCCTCGTCCTTGTCGTCGGCGTGCCACTCATCAAGTACGTCCCGATCGACGCGCTGCGCGTCGTCGTGGGCGCGCTGCTCCTCAGCCTCGGGCTCAACTGGCTCCGCAAGGCGTGGCTGCGAGCGAGCGGCCACAAGGCATTGCACGACGAGGACAAGATCTACGCGGAGACCGTGGCCGAGCTCGCGACCGAGGGCCCCGTGCGTCCCCAGCGCGACGCGGTCGGCTTCGCCGTCGCGTTCAAGGGCGTCTTCTTGGAGGGAACCGAGGTCGTCCTCATCGTGATCAGCCTCGGTGCGAGCCAGGGGCGCCTCGGGCTCGCGTCCCTCGCCGCACTCTCGGCTGCCGTCGTCGTCTTCGGTGTCGGTGCCGTTGTCGCCCGACAGCTCTCCACTGTCCCCGAGAACCTGATCAAGCTCACGGTGGGCGTGATGCTGTCGAGCTTCGGACTGTTCTGGATCGGCGAGGGAGCCGGCATCCACTGGCCGGGGGCCGACCTCTTCCTGCTCGTGCTCGTCGGGGTGTTCGCGGGGCTCAGTGCGATTGTCATCCCGTGGCTTCGTCGCTCGGCACCTACCCCGGCGGGAGTGCTCGGATGAAGGCGGCGATCGCACGAGGACTGCGCGCGTTCGGACGGTTCTGGTGGGAGTTCCTTGTCGGCGACACGCCCGAGCTGTTCATCGCGACCCTGTGCGTCGTCGGCGTCGCGTTCGCCCTCGCCTCGCTGCACGTGCTTCCCGTGATCGTGGTGCCCGGCGTGGCAGTTGTCGCAGTTATATGGAGCGCCGCGAGGGGGAGAACCTCCTCGAACCCCTGATCCAACCGCAGGCGTCCGCCGCTTCGCGTCACCGTCAACGTGCGTGCACCTGGGAGTCCAGAACGTGTGAGGTGGCCACCGGCGAGGCGCCTCAGAGCTCCTTGCCCATCGCCAGGTCGAGCGCATCGTTGGGAGAGAGGAGTCGGCCAATGTCCTGCTCCCGATCGAAGGTCTCCTTGCCCAGCGCGTCGAGTGCGCGCTTGGTGCTGGCCGCCTGCAAGGCGAGCTCGGACGCCGTGGTGTACAGCTGGCCGGTCTCGTATGCCTCGCGGCGGAGCTCGTCGGCCGCCGCGTGCAGGCGCGCGCCGCGCACGGGGTCGCCGCGATGGGTCGCGAGGCACGCGCCAGCGAAGACGAGATCGCCGACGGGGTGGCGCAAGCCCATGCGGCGGTTCTGTCGGATGGCCCGCCGCAGTCCCACCTCTGCCTCGTCGAAGTTGCCGAGCTCGAGGTCGGTGAGCATCAGGTTGTTGAGCTGCGGAAAGAGGTTCTCGCGGTTGCCGAGCGCCTCAGTGCGTGCGAACAGGTCGAGGTACAGCACCCGTGCTTCTTCGAGGCGTCCCTCGTCCGACGCCAGCGCGGCGGCTTGCGACACCGAGTTGCCCACGCCGCCGACGTTGCCGACCGCCTCGGCGATCCGACCCAGCTCCTCGATCATCTCGACGCGCTGGTCTCTGGTCGTCCCTCTCGCGCCGAGCACTCGCGTGTTCAGGGCGTAGCTCAGCAGCTCACAGCGGAGCAGTGGGTCGCCGAGCTCATCCGCGAGTCGGAACGCCTCATCGAGGTTCTTGGCGGTGCCCTCGAGGTCCTGGTGGTACTGACAGAACATCGCGTGCACGCCTGCGGCCCTGGCCCGCAGCAGGGTCGACCCGAGCTCGTCGGCGAGACGATGCGCCCGCTCGATGTCTGCGTTCGCACTTCTGACCGCCTTGGGGTCAGAACCTCCCAAGAGCCACCCGACGAAGATCGACTTCGAGATGAGCGCTCGGACCACGAGTTCGTCGGCGACGTCGTCGGGTTCCTGGAGCGAGGCGGTCAGCCTCGGGATCACCTCCACCGCTCCCCTGGTGCGGAAGAACTGCTCCAGGTTGGTGATCATCGCGAGTGTGTCGCGGCTGCGGCCGGGGGTGTCGGCGAAGTGCGCAAGTGCCGCACGGAGGTTGTCCGCCTCGAGATCGAGTCGAGCCAGCCACGCCCCCTGGTCGCGTGCGAACAGCTCTGGCGCCGCACGCTCCGAGAGGTCGAGGTAGTACATCGCATGACGGCTGCGCGCCTCGAGGACCGCCTCGTCCTTTCCGACACGCAGGAGCTCCGCTGCTCCGTATTGGCGGATGGTCTCGAGCAGCCGGTACCGCACCGAGCCTGCGTCTTGGTCTGCGACGACGAGGCTCTTCTCGACGAGCGAGTGCAGGAGGTTCAGCACGTCGAACTCGTCGACGTCGTCACCCGCGCAGACCTGCTCTGCGCCGTCCAGCTCGAAGCCACCAACGAAGACGCTCAGGCGCCGGAGCACTGCCTGCTCCAATGGGTTGAGCAGTCCGTAGGACCAGTCCACGAGCGCCTGCAGCGTCTGCTGGCGCGCCATCGCGCTGCGTGACCCTCCGGTGAGCAGCCGGAACCGCTGGTCGAGGCGATCGCTGAGCTGGGTGAGCGACATCGACGACAGCCGGGCGGCCGCAAGCTCCAGGGCGAGCGGGATCCCGTCGAGGCGACGGCACACCGACGTCACCACCGAGGCGTCGCGGTCCTGGATCGTCACGCCCGCGTCCGAGGCCCTGCTCAAGAAGAGCGTGACGGCGTCGAAGCCCTCAGCCTCGTCGAGCGTCTCGATGTCGTCGGGCGGCGTCGACATGGAGGGCACGCGGTAGACGCGCTCGCCGTCGACGCCGAGCGGCTCGCGCGAGGTCGCAAGCACATGGATGCCGGGGCACACCCGGAGAATCGCGTCGACGAGCTTTGCCACCCGATCGACGAGGTGCTCGCAGTTGTCCAGCACGAACAGCGCGGTCTGTGGTGCGAGCGCGGTGAGGAGCGCCCCCTCGGGATCGACGTCCATCCCGTCTTTGAGGCCGATCGCCGCGGCGACGGCCAGGGCGACCTGCTCCTCGTCGACGACGGGCGCGAGCTCGACGAGCCACACACCGTCGCCCCGCCCGTCGAGCAGCTCGGCGGCAGCTTGGACCGCGAGGCGGGTCTTGCCCGCCCCGCCCGCGCCGGTGAACGTCACAAGCCGGGCATCCCGCACGAGGGCTCTGACCTCGTTGAGCTCGCTCTCTCGGCCCACGAACGCGGACAGGAGGGCGGGCAGGTTGTTCGGGAGGTCGGGATTGTCCAGCGAGCGAAGCGGGGGGAACGACGCGCGGAGTCCCGCGGCCGATACCTGGAAGACGTGCTCGGGCCGACCGAGGTCACGGAGCCGATGCAGCCCGAGATCGTGCAAGGTCGCGTCGTCGGCGGGCCGGTCGCCGAGAAGCTCGGACGTGGCACCCGACGCCAGGACCTGGCCGCCGTGGCCGACGGCCATGAGGCGGGCCGCGCGGTTGACGGTGGGCCCGAAGTAGTCGTCGTCGCGCTCCTGGCACGACCCGGTGTGCAGTGCCATGCGGACGCGCAACGGGGTCTGCTCCGGCCAGGACTCTGACGCGAGGGCACGTTGGGCGGTGATTGCGGCAGCGAGCGCAGCCTGCACGGTGGCGAACGCGACGCAGAACTCGTCGCCGACCGTCTTGAATACGTACCCGCCTTCGGCCTCGACCGCTGCCCGCATGATGCCGTCGTGGCGCTCGATGGACGTCGCCATCTGCTCGGGGGCAAGTTCCCACAGCCGCGTTGAGGACTCGACGTCGCTGAACAGCAGCGTCACAGTGCCGGAGGGTCTGGCCATCCGCGCAGTCTTGCAAAGTCCGACGTCGAGTCAGGCGGTGCTGGGTCATCGCGAGACTCACCTGCCCACAGCAGATTCTCGGGGACACTCGTCGTAGGCTGGAGCTCGGCATGGACGCGGCCAAGCGAACGAGCCCCAGCCAGCGCGACGGCAGGGACGACGATGGTGTCGAGGAGCACGACACGGTGAGCGACACCGGGGTCGATGGGGGCGTGGACGCGCCCAACGAGGGTCCGGGAGACGCACCTGAGGGAGCCGGCAACGAGGCGTAGACGGAGCTCGAAGCGTCCGTGGCTCCTCATTCTCAAGTTCGCCCCGCGCGAGTCTTCACGAGCGAGTCGCGTCCAGGGGAACCCAGAACGCGAGCTCACTACATATGACTTCGACGAGCTCGCTCACGGACGCACATGAGTTCGATCACTCGCGAGGCATCGCAACTCCGTAGACCGTCGTGACGCGTGCACGCAGGTCCTCTGTCTTCTGGAACAGGCGGCACCGTGTCGGCGTCTTCGTCGTCACGAGGCCCGGAGCGCGATGGGGCCGTCACCTTCGCTCGTCTCTTCGAGGAGTACCTGTCGATCTCGAAGGCACGAGGACGATCTCCGACGACGTTGCATGGCTACCGGACCGCCTTAATCGGATTCTGGCTGCCCGAGATTGGGCAGTTGCGGATCGAGGACCTCACACCTCACGCGCTCGACTCGCTGTATGCAGAGCTGCTGACGAGAGCCAAGCCCGCAGCGCCGGCGACCGTGAGGAAGTACCACGCCGTCCTGTCTGCAGCATTGAACCAGGCGGTCAAGTGGCAGTGGATCAAGAGCAATCCGGCTCGATTGGCCACGCTGCCCGCCGCTCAGCATGGCGTGCCGACGGCGCCGACGCCAGAGCAGATTCGAGAGCTGATCGCA
>DATBQT010000003.1:0-4048 GCA_036560685.1 Acidimicrobiales bacterium | reverse complement strand
ACGGGGGAGACCGTGACCCCGGCGCCCTCCGCGCCACCAGGTCCGAGATGACGGAGGTGCCCCTCACCGAGTCGGGAGAGGCGCAGTGGCGAGTCGTCGACGAGGGCTGGGGCCGCAAGGCGGTCGAGTTCGCAACCCTCTGCGAACCGGCGAACGTCCGTGAGTACGTCACGATGCACCAGGGCCTGGGCATCGGCCCCGACGACCGAGTGCTCGACGTGGCGTGCGGCTCCGGCCTGGCGCTCGAGCTCGCCGCGCTGCGAGGCGCGAGCTGCGCCGGCCTCGACGCGTCGCCGCGCCTCATCGCGGTCGCCAAGGATCGCAGCCCCGACGCAGACCTGCGCGTCGGCGACATGCACGACCTGCCCTGGGACGACGGGTCCTTCGATGTGGTGACCAGCTTCAGGGGCATCTGGGGCACCACCCCCGGGGCGCTCTCTGAGGTGCTCCGCGTCCTAAAACCCGGCGGCCGCGTCGGGCTGACAGTGTGGGGCCACATCAAAGCGTCACCCGGAGCATGGGTGATGTCGCCGTTCACCATGGCTCCAGAGGCAAAGGTAGAGAACCAGGCGGCCATGGTCGCGCTCGGACGGCCAGGAGCCGGTGAGGCGCTCCTGTCAGAGTTCGGCTTCAGGGATGTCACCCGCATCGACGTTCCCTTCGTGTTCGAGTTCGCCGACCCGGAGGCGTATGCACGTGCGCTGGCGTCGACCGGCCCTGCGTTCGAGGCGATCCAGGCGGTTGGCGAGGAGTCGTTCCTGGCGTCGGCGATCGAGGTCGCGCAAGGCCAGGTCCGAGAGGGGCTTCCGCTTCGGGCCTCCGTCCTCCTCGTGGGCTACGTCGCCCGAAAGGGACACCGCTCGGACGAGCGAGACCAACGCAGTGCCGCGAACGACACCTACAAGGCTTCTGCCGGCTTCCTCCGCGCTGCGGAGGTCACCCCTGAGGCGCAGCGACTCTTCGACAATGACCTTGGGGGCACCGGCTACGTGACGAACTCGACACGACTGTGGGCGCACTCTCCTGCAGCGCTCGAGCAGCTGTCCGACCTGCTGGGAGCGGTGACCGTCGCTGGCTCCCTCACCCTCGAGCAGCGCAGCGTGCTCGTGACCGCAGCCGCGTCAGCGCTCGGCGACTCGTACTGCTCGATGGCGTGGGGCCGGAAGCTCGCAGACGCCGTCGGCCCCGACGTCGCAGCGGGCGTCATCAGCGGCGGGGTCGACGGGCTCGGAGAGCGCGAGCGGGCGCTCGCGAAGTGGGCACGGCTCGTGGCGACGGATGCGAACGCGATCGCAGCGGATGACGTCCAAGCGCTCCGCGACGCCGGCCTCGAGGAGTCGCAGATCTTCGCCATTACGGCATTCGTCGCGTTGCGGGTGGCATTCTCCACGGTCAACGACGCACTCGGGGCCCTGCCGGACCACGAGCTCGGGGCGTCCCTGCCTGATCCGGTCCGTTCCTCCGTCACGTTCGGACGCCCGGTCGACGAGGCGTAGGGCGACTGGTCGCCGGCCGACGACCCTTTCCCCACGAGGTATGTGGGGGATAGCCTCACGACCGACGGATCGCACCGTGGGGCAAACGTTCGGGCGCTCGCGATGCGATCGCGTCACTAGTAGCGATGTGCGGAGACGGCCGGGGGGCTTCCGCGGCCAGGAGCGAGGAGTTGGACATGACCACCACCGACACACCAGTCAATAACGGCGTCAACGTCGAGGCGCTGCTCGGCGCCCGAGAGGCGCTGGCAGAGGCGCCGCAAGCCGCGCAGTTCCAGTGGCGGGCGACCTGTGAGTGGCGAAATGGCACGCACAGCCAGTCGACCGTGGAGGGTTTCTTCGGGCTCGGCGAGGAGCAGCGACACCGCACGAAGTACACGTTCGACGCCGACCACCCAGAGATCTTCGCCTCCGAGGACAACGGCGCGACGCCGGTCGAGTACGTGCTCGTCGCCCTCGCCAGCTGCCTCACCGCCGGCGTCGCTGCGGTCGCGCAAAACCGCGAGATCCAGCTGAACAGCGTCTCGGCCACCCTCGAGGGCGGCATGGACGTGCGGGGGATCCTTGGCATGGACAGTGACGTTCGGAACGGCTTTAGCGACATCAAGGTGACCTACAAGATCGACGCCGACGCGTCCCCCGACGACGTCAAGGCAATCGTCGCCCAGTCGCAGAAGCGCTCGGCCGTCTACGACATCATCACGAATCCGACGAACGTGAGCGTCCAGGTCGTCTGAGCCTGCTCGGTCGGCCCGCGGGGACTCTGTGCGAACCACTGCGGTCGTAATCGGCGCTGGGCAGAGCGGGCTCGCGATGAGCCGCTGCCTGTCAAGGCGATCGATTGACCACGTCGTGCTCGAGCGCAACGAGCCTGCCAGCTCATGGCGGACGGAGCGCTGGGACTCGTTGCGCCTGCTCACGCCGAACTGGCAGTGTCGCCTCCCCGACCACGCCTACGACGGGGCGGACCCGGACGGCTTCATGACGATGCCGGAGGTGGCCGACTTCATCGCGGACTACGCGACCAGGGTCGCCGCACCTGTCCAGTGCGGCACGACGGTGACGTCGGTGCGTCGTTCGAACGGCGGCTACCAGGTGCTCACCGACCACGGAGAGTGGCAGTGCATGGTGGTCGTCCTCGCGACGGGGGCGTTCAACATGCCTTCCGTGCCGGCGCTCGCCGAGGGCGTGCCGAGATCGGTCGCCAGGATCACTCCGATGGACTATCGAAACCCTGGGCAGCTCGCCGAGGGCGGTGTGATGGTCGTTGGCGCGTCGGCGACCGGCGTGCAGATCGCCGCCGAGATCCGGCACACCGGCCGAGAGGTCGTGCTCTGCGTGGGCGAGCACGTGCGCGGGCCACGCACCTATCGGGGCAGGGACATCCAGTGGTGGATGGAGGAAGCGGGCGTGCTGGACGAACGATATGACGAGGTGGACGACATCGTCAGAGCGAGGAGGGTCCCGTCGATGCAGCTCGCGGGCTCAGACGACCGGGCCACCTTCGACCTCAACGCGCTCACTGGTCTCGGCGTCAGACTGGCTGGGCGGCTCGCCGGAATGAACGACGGCCGAGCTCAGTTCTCAGGCTCGTTGCGCAACAAGTGCGAGCTCGCCGATCTCAAGCTCGGTCGGCTCCTCGACCACATCGACGAGTGGGCGAGGGACAGCGGCATGGACGACCAGGTGCCCCCACCGCACCGATTCGAGCCCACCAGGGTCGATGCCTCGCCCCCCCTTGGCGTTGATCTCACCGGGGGGTCGGTCGAGACCATCATCTGGGCGACCGGGTTCCGGCCGGACTACTCCTGGCTGGATGTCGACGTGCTCGACGCAAAGGGCCACGTCCGACACGACGGCGGCGTCGTCGACTCGCCCGGCATGTACCTGCTCGGCTGCCCATTCCTCCGTCGGCGCAAGTCGAGCTTCATCGATGGCGCCCGCGCCGACGCAGAGGATCTCATCGGCGACCTCTCCAGCTATCTCGATCGCAGCGCCGCGAGGGCGTAGCGGTCCCGATCGCATCGCGAATCTGGCGCCGGGTTCGCGCGATGGGCGCGTGTGACGACATGTCTCACGTTGCCGGGCCATCCGCGGGGCGCCGTCAGGGATGACCCACGGTCGATCACCGTCCACGACGTCACGTCTCCAGAGATCCACAGATCTACGGACCTAGTGTTGGCGGCATGACGAGTCCGACGCCCTACGTCCACTTTCCCGGCACAGCCCGAGAGGCGTTGACCTTCTACGGCGATGTCTTTGGCTGCGCGGTGCAGCTGCACACGTTCGAGGAGTTCAACCGAACCGACGGGCCTGCCGACGCCGTGGCGCACGGCTACCTCCGGGAGGGGCCGGTCACCCTCTTCGCATCAGACGTGGCAGGCGACGAGCAACCGCTTCGATGCGAGGGGATGATGCTCTCCCTCCTGGGCGCCGCCGCACCCTCGGTGCTGGCGGGATGGTTCTCTCGGCTCTCTGATGGCGGGCGGGTCGTGGACGACCTGCAGGCCCGGCCGTGGGGGGCGTCCGACGGCCAGGTGGTCGACCGGTAC
>DATBQT010000002.1:0-6320 GCA_036560685.1 Acidimicrobiales bacterium | reverse complement strand
GGGCCTGCCGGCGCGTTCTCCTGGCACGCCGCCAGCGACGGCCACGTGGCGGCCATGAGGTCGTCCGCCTCCATTCGCTGGAGGTGGATCGGCCGGCGGCCGCGTGTGGTGGCGCGCGGCATGATCAGTGCGCGGGCCACGTTCCAGCGCCACCTCGCCCCGAGCATCGGGAGCGGCAGGACGGCCTGGGTGAGGATCTCGCGAGCCTTGCCCGGTGGGACGAGCTTCATCACGTCGGTGAGCGGGAACGAGTGGTGCGGGCCGAGCGCGATCGTGACGGCGTCGTCGTTCGCGGCCGCCTGCAGCTCGAAGTCGAACGTCACGCAGAACCGCTTGCGAAGCGCCAGGCCGAGGGCGCGGTTGATCCGCCCGCCCCACGGCGAGTGCACGACGAGCTGGGTGGACTCGTCCACGTCGAAGAAGCGCTCGACCACCAGGCACGTGGACGTGGGGAGCACCCCGAGGGTGCGCCGTGCCGCTTCGAGGTAGGCGACGACCATCATGGCCACGTCGTCAGAGACGTCCGCGGACGCGCGCACCGCGGCGCGCGCGCCGTCGGGGTCACCAGCAGCGAGGTGCGTCTCGACGAGGCGACGCAGCGCGGAGACCTGGAGGGACAGCTCGACCGTTCGACCCGGCGCCTCGCCCAGCCAGAACGGCGTGGTCGGCGGGAGCCCCTGGGCGTCGGCGACGCGCACCGTCCCCGTCTCGACCTTGAGCACGCGCCACGAGTGCGTCCCCAGCAAGAAGATGTCGCCTGCCGCTGCCTCGATCGCGAAGTCCTCGTGCACCGAGCCGACGGTGACGTTCTCTGGGTCCAGCACGACGCGGTACTCGCCGAGCTCGGGGATCGCTCCGGCGCCGAGGAGCGCAGCCAAGCCGGCAGAGCGGCGTGGGCGCACCACGCCGTTCACGCCGTCGAGGTGGAGGTGCGCGCCCCGTCGGCCTCGGCCCGTCACGATCCCCTTGCTCGCGAGCTCGATCGCCTCGTCGAAGCGCTCCCTCGTGAGCGTCGCGTAGGGGGCGGCGGCGGTCACCATCGTGTAGAGCTCGTCGAGCGTCGCCTCGCCCCGGGCGGCGACCTCGGCGACCAGCTGCTGGACGAGGATGTCGAGCGGTGCGGTCGGCGGTGTGAGCCGGTCGAGGTCGCCCTCGCGGACCGCGGTCAGCAGCGCGGTGCACTCCACGAGCTCGTCGCGGTTCATGGGGAAGAGGCGGCCCGACGGCACGCCGCCCACCTGGTGGTTCGCCCTTCCGATCCGCTGGAGGAACGTGCCGATGGCGCGCGGCGAGCCCAGCTGGCAGACGAGCTCGACGGGCCCGACGTCGATGCCCAGCTCGAGCGAGGCCGTGGCGACCAGCGCGCGCAGGTCTCCCGCGCGCAGCCGCGCCTCGACGTGGCGTCGTCGTGCCGTCGAAAGGCTCCCGTGGTGCGCGGCGACGACGAGGTTCGCGTCCTCCACGCCGAGGTCGTCCGGCGAGAGCCGCTCTGACAGCTGGTGCGCGACGCGCTCCGCCATCCGGCGCTGGTTGACGAAGATGAGCGTGGTGCGGTGCTCGAGCACGTGCTCGGCGATGCGGTCGAGCACCTCTCCCATCTGCTGGGTCGACATCGCCGTCTCGAGCTCTCCCGACGGCAGCTCGATCGCGACGTCGAAGACTCGTGGCGCGGAGCAGTCCACGATGATCGGTCCGGCGCGATCCGGTCCGACGCCGCTCAGCATGGCCGCCACGGTCTCGATGGGCCGCTGCGTCGCCGACAGACCGATCCGCTGGAGGCGCCGCCCGTGGTCGGCGACGAGCCGCTCCAGCCGCTCGAGGCTCAAGGCGAGGTGGCTCCCGCGCTTGTCGCGGCACACCGCGTGGATCTCGTCGACGATGACGGCCTCGGTGTGCGCGAACATGCGCCGGCCTGACGCCGACGTCAGGAGCAGGTAGAGCGACTCGGGCGTGGTCACGAGCAGGTCCGGCGGGTGCTTTCGCAGCGCGTTGCGCTCGGCGGGTGACGAGTCGCCGGTTCGCAGCCCGACGCGAAGGGAGGGCCCGTCGAGTCCGAGCGTCTTCGCCGCAGCGGTGATGCCCTCGAGCGGCAGCTCGAGGTTCTCGGAGACATCGGCCGCGAGCGCGCGCAGCGGCGACACGTAGACGACCCGCGGACCCGCGAGCGGCACCTCACCCGCGTCGTGGGCGCGCCATGCCGCGTCGATGGCGACGAGGAAGCCGGTCAGCGTCTTGCCTGAGCCGGTGGGCGCGGCGACGAGCACGTCGCTGCCCGTCGAGATGGCCGGCCACGCGCGCAGCTGCGGCTCGGTCGGACCTTCGGGGAAGCGCTCGGCGAACCACGCGGCAACGGCCGGATGGAACATCGAGAGCGGGCCGCCTTCGGGCGCCGCCGTCGCCGTCAGCAGGGAGGGCTGGGACTCGGGCGCCACTGCCCCATTTCACCAGAGCGGTGTCTCACTCGTTGCGGCGGTCGCGCCACTCCCTCCAACTGGCGCGGTCACGGCGGACCGCCCAGACGATGATCACGACGCAGAGGACCACAAAAGCCGCCACGAAGATCCCGAAGACCAGGGCGAAGGCCGAGGCGAGCACCCGTCACCTCTACCACGCAGTGGCCGGACCCGTGCTCGTGCCACAGGTCCGGTCGACTCGCAGGGCGCCGCGGGGAGCCGCGTGGGCCCCGGGTTAGGTTTTGCGCCAATGCCCTTCGATGACGCGATCCAGGGGGCGCGTGGCTTCGTGGGCAAGCAGCTGGACCGCGCCGCAGCCCCCAAGAACTCCAGACGGTTCGTCGAGGCGGTCCAAGCGGCACGGCCACACGCCAAGGTGGCGATCGGGGTGGGCCGGCGACCGCTGGACGGATGGATCAACACGGACGTCACTCGCGCGCTCGGGGTCTACCTGGACATGACCAAGCCGTGGCCGGTTCCTCCTCGCTCGATCTCGCGCGTCTACGCCGAGCACGTGATCGAGCACCTGCCGCTCCCGCTCGCTCGGCGCGCGTATCGGAACTGTGCCGCCGCGCTCGAGCCGGGCGGTCGGATCCGGCTGGCCACGCCGGATCTGGAGCGCGCCGCGCGCGCGTACCTCGACCACAGCGAGGTCGGCCGGCAGCACCTCGCGTACTACGGGCCGAGCGAGCGCATCACTGAGCACCCCGTCGACCTGCTCCGCACGCTCTTCGCGTACGACGGCCACTGGGCGGGGTACCTCTACGACTTCGAGGCGCTCGCCGAAGAGCTCAACGACGCAGGGTTCGTGGACGTGGTGCGGCTCGATCCGGGACGAAGCGCCGACCCGGTCTTCGAGGGACTCGAGGCGCGCACCGATGGGACGTTCTTCCACATGCAGCTGATCGTCGAGGCGTCCACCCCCCGCTGAGCGCTCGACGGCTCACGTCCTGTCACAGGGCGCCGCCACACTGCCCTGCATGTCGGTTGTCGCTCCTCCCGCGCCCGACGACCTGCTCTCCGTGCTCCGGGGGACCCCGGCACTCCGTCCTGCTGTGGACCGCGGTCTTGCAGGCGGGCTCCGTGCGTGGCTCGAGGACGGGATCTTCGAGCGGCTCGGCACGCCGAGCGACGTGCGGCTCACGTCGAGGTCGATCGCCGGTGAACCGGTGCGCGCCGGCGCGACCGCGCTCCTCCGGGGCGCGCTCCTCCGCCAGCTGGTCCGGCTGAAGGTTGCGTCCGCCCCGGTGCGCGATCCCTTTGACGACGCGTCGTGCGCGCTCAGCGCGTCGGGCCGCGACGACGATCTCGTGGCCACCCTCGTCGACCTCGATCCCGACGAGCACGCCCGGCTCGCGGCCGAGGTCGAGGCCCACGCTGCCGTCCTGGACGAGGCGCTTCCCGCGGTCCCTGCCCGCTGGTCTCCCAGGTGCGGGATGCGCCAGGCGATCCCGCTGGCCGGCGGCGGCGTCGAGCTGCGGGGCGTCGTCGACGTGGCGCTCGGTGCGCCCGGGTCCTCGCGGGCGTGCGTCTGTCTGCTCGAGGTGACGACGTCGACCCTCGAGGACCGCCACGACGCGGTCCTCTCCTACCTCGCGCTCCTCGAGACGCTGCGCAGCGGCGAGAGCCCACTGCGAGTCGCAGCCCTGTCGACGGCCGACGGCTCCTTTCGCGTCCACGACGTGACGCCAGAGCTCCTCGGCGACGCCGTCGAGCGCGTGCTGTGCGCGCTCGACACCGCACCTGCCACGTGACGACGACGCGACGCCTCCGCAACCCCGCGCCGTCCACGGTGTCGGCGATCCTGCGATCGGCCGCTCCGCGGGCAGAGCCGCTTGGACGCCGGCTCCGCCAGCTCCTGGAGTCACGACTGACCGAGGTGCTACCCACGCTGCACGGCGTTCGCCACCGCATCGACGGCTTCACGGTGGAGCGCGACGGCCCGGGCTTCACGACCCCGTTCGCGTGGAACGCGCGCGCGGCGCGGCGCGCGATCGGCTCGGCGGCCGCACGGAGCGTCACCGCTGGCACCGAGAGTGACGCGATGACCGCGGCGCGCGCGGAGATCGACCGGCTCTGTGATCGCGCGCTGCGAGGCCTCGTGCGCCGGGGCTCCCTCGGTGCGTGGCTCTCCGGCGAGCCCGAGGCCGCTCGGGCGCTGTGCGCGGTCGAGGCGGCGACGTGGGCGTCGGGCCTCTTGCACCTCGTCGAGCACGACGGCGGTGGCGTGTCACTCGGCGTCGCCGACGCGTGGTTCGACGTGCCCGGCATCGGGCTCACGCTCCACGGCCGACGCGACGCCGTCGCCCAGAGCACGTCGCAGTCCGGCGGTGAACGCCTCGGCGTGCTTCGACTCCGCGACGGCATACCCGGGGCGAGAGCGACCGACGGCCTGGTGGTCGACGCGCTCGTCGACGCGCTGTCCGCGCCGCAGCGCCCCCTCCCTGCGAGGGTCATCGGTGCGTGGCCGGACGCCGGTATGTGCCTCGTGGTCGAGGTCGACGACGAGGCCATGCGGCATGCGGCTCGGGTCGTCGTCGCCTGCGCGCAGCGACTCGCCGAGCACACAGAGGCGATCGCGATCCAGCCCGTCGCTGCGTAATTTCCCTGCACCAGTAGCCTCACGGGGCCCATGCACCCCCGCCGACACCTCAGAAACATCGCGATCATCGCCCACGTCGACCACGGCAAGACCACCCTCGTCGACGCCATGCTCCGCCAGACCGGGGCCTTCGGCGAGCACGCCGCGGTGACCGACCGGGTCATGGACTCGGGTGACCTCGAGCGCGAGAAGGGGATCACGATCCTGGCCAAGAACACCGCCGTCGTCTGGCAGCACACGACGATCAACATCATCGACACCCCCGGACACGCCGACTTCGGGGGCGAGGTGGAGCGCGGCCTCGCCATGGTCGACGGCGTCCTGCTGCTGGTCGACGCCGCTGAGGGGCCCCTCCCCCAGACCCGCTTCGTGCTGCGAAAGACGCTCGAGCGGCGCCTCCCGGTCATCGTCGTCGTGAACAAGGTGGACCGCGCCGACGCGCGCCCCGCCGCGGTCGTCCACGAGGTCGAGGAGCTGTTCTTGGACCTCGACGCCGACGAGCACCAGATCTCGTTCCCCGTCCTGTACGCGAGCTCGCGCGAGGGGTGGGCCTCAAAGGACCCACAGGGCAAGACCGAGGACCTGACCGAGCTGTTCCAGACGATCCTCGACCACGTCCCGCCGCCCGCCTACGAGCCGGGTGCGCCGCTGCAGGCGCTCGTCTGCAACCTCGACGCCTCCCCGTACGTGGGGCGCATTGCGCTGCTTCGCATCCAGGCGGGCACCCTGGAGCGCGGCCAGCACGTCGCGTGGTGCCGGCTCGACGGGTCGATTGAGCGCGTGAAGCTGACCGAGCTCTACATCACCGAGGCGCTCGATCGCGTCCCGGCGCAGTCGGCAGGCCCCGGTGACATCGTGGCGATCGCCGGCATCGAGGAGATCACGATCGGCGAGACGCTTGCGGACCCCGACGACCCCCACGCGCTCGAGCCGCTTCGCGTGGACGAGCCGAGCCTCTCGATGACGATCGGCATCAACACCTCACCGGTGGCCGGCCGGGAGGGCTCCAAGCTGACCGCCAGGATGCTCAAGTCCCGGCTCGATGCAGAGCTGGTCGGCAACGTTTCGCTGCGCGTCCGCCCGACGGACCGTCCCGACGCCTGGGAGGTCCACGGCCGAGGCGAGCTGTCGCTCGCGATCCTGATCGAGACGATGCGCCGCGAGGGGTTCGAGCTCACCGTCGGCAAGCCCAGGGTCGTCACCAAGGAGATCGACGGGAAGCGCAGCGAGCCGATGGAGCGCGTGACCGTGGACGTGCCCGAGGA
>DATBQT010000001.1:0-9340 GCA_036560685.1 Acidimicrobiales bacterium | reverse complement strand
CGGCATACCAAGTGCGATCTCCTTCGCCAGGTTCGGTCCGGTCACGACGCCGACTGGGCTGTCTGACAGGCACGCTCGAAGCACCTCGGTCATCGTCGCGTTCGTGCCCCGCTCGATGCCCTTGGTCAGGCTGAAGACGGGGACGCCCGGCGCAACGGCGCCGGACGCATCCTGGGCAACGGTGCGGAATCCGGCACTCGGCACCGCGATCAGCACGGCCACCGCGTCCGAGCAGGCATCTGCGAGCGACGACGTGGCCGTCAGGCTGCTCGGAAGCTCGAGGTCACCTGTGTACCGCGCGTTGTGACGCGTGTCGTTGATCTCGGCCGCGAGCTCGGCGCGCCTCGACCACAGCCGCACGTCCCCGTTCGCGAGCGCGGCGATCGCGGTGCCCCACGAGCCGGCGCCGAGGACGCACAGGGGCTGGGGCATCGGCAGAAGCCTACGGTCGGCGCTCAGGGTGCCCGTTAGCCTTCCGCCGTGACGCCGCCCGACGAGACGGCTGGCCCATCAGATCGCTGGGTGCTCGTGCCGGTGAAGTCCTTCGGGTCCGCCAAGCGACGGCTCGAGGGCGTGCTCGACGCCGCGGACCGTGCCGAGCTCGCAGCGACGATGGCGGCGCACGTGCTCGCGGCCGCCGCTCCGCTCCCGGTCTGCGTCGCCTGCGACGACGCCGCCGTCGCGACGTTCGCCGAGTCCCACGGCGCGCTCGTCGCCTGGACGCCGGGTCTCGGGCTGAACGGCGCGGTCGAGGCGGGCGTGGCGATGCTCGCGACGCGCGGCGCGGCCTACGTCACGGTGGTGCATGCGGACCTGCCGACCGCGACCGGGATCGGCTCGCTCGATCTGTTCGACGGCGTCACGCTCGCTCCGGACCACCGCGGCGTGGGGACGAACCTGCTCCGAGTGCCGACCTCATCGGTCTTCGAGATGCAGTTCGGGCGAAGCTCGATGCAGCGTCACCTCGCCGAGTGCGAGCGTCGGGGCCTCGCGGTGTGGGTGCTCGAGCGCGACGACCTCGCCTTCGACGTCGACGAGCCCGAGGACCTCATCCGTCTCACGCAACGAAACGAGGGGACCCCGTAGGGTCCCCTCGTCTACAGCTCATGCTGCCCAGCGGGCAGCACCACGTCCTGGCTACGCCTTCTTGGCGGTCCTGCGGCGCGTGGTCTTGCGGGCTGTCGTCTTGCGTGCCGTCGTCTTGCGGGCGGCAGTCTTCTTTGCCGGGCGACGCTTGGCGACCTTCTTGGCGGTCGTCTTGCGTGCCGGTGCCTTCTTGGCCGCCTTGCGGGCGGTCGTCTTGCGTGCCGTCGTCTTGCGGGCGGTGGTCTTCCTGGCAGTGGCCCTCTTGGCCGGCGCCTTTCTGACTGCCCGCTTCTTGGCGGTCTTCCTGGCCGGGGCCCTCTTGGCCGTGGCCTTCTTTGCGGCTATCGCCACAGTGTCCTCCTTGTTTCTACTGACTCAAGGTGGAGCCTGCGGCAGCCTGAGAGCCATGAGGTCCCAGGTCCCGCATTGCTGCACCAAATGCATTGATCTGGTCTCGACCGTGCACACGCCCTGCCGCTCGGCAGTGCATCTCACGAACGCAGACCACGGTCATCCCTGTGGCGGATGGCGCACCGACGAGGGGACTTCCCCTCTCGGATGGCGTGCGTCTCTCGACGCACGACACATCCTTACGGCCATTGATCTTCTCCTCCGCAGGAAGGACCAGGACAAAGTCCACTCGCTCAGCACACCAATGTCAAGCATTTGCGATCTCGTGCGCCGCCAGTTGTTCGTGTGCACGATTCGGAGCTCGGCATCTACCTCGGACGATCGCACCGCTCGCGCGTGTTCAGCGGTGCGCAGCGGAGCACGCTCGTGCTCGGTCCGACGCGTTCGGGCAAGACGAGCTCGCTGTTGATTCCGAACGTCGTGCTCGCACGTGGTGCCGTCGTCACGACGTCGACGAAGGACGACGTGCTCACCGCGACCTCCTCGCAACGCGCCGACGTCGGCCACGCGCTCCTGTTCGATCCGAGCGGCACGGTCGCGTGCCCGCCGCACGTCCGCAGGGTCGGTTGGTCGCCGCTCAGTGCGTCGACGACCTGGGACGGATCCGTCCTCACGGCCGACGCGATGGTCGACGCCGCGAGGCTGCGCGCACGAGGCGCGGGTGCGGTCGACCACTGGACCGAGCGCGCCAGGACGCTCCTCGCGCCGCTCCTGCACGCCGCGGCGCGCAGCGGCACCGACGTGGTCGGGCTCACCACCTGGGTCGACCTGAGGGAGGGCCGCGAGCCGCTCACGATCCTCGTGCGCGACCTCGGCGAGGGCCACCCCGCTGCCGCCTCGTTGAGCGGGATCCTCGCCACCGACCACCGCGAGCTCTCGGGGATCTGGTCGACCACCTCGGGGGTGCTGGGGTCCTGGCGGACCGACGCCGCCCGCGCCGCGGCGAGCGCGCCGCCGCTCGACCTCGAGGGCTTCCTGGCCGAGCCGAACACCCTCTACGTGGTCTCGCCCTCGCGGCACCAGGCGTCGACCGCGCCGGTCGTCGCGGGGATGCTCGACGCGGTCGTGCACGCGACCTACGACGCACACGGCGCTGGCGCGCGCACGCTGCTCGCCCTCGACGAGCTCGCGAACGTCGCGCCGCTGCCCTCGCTCCCGTCGATTGTGAGCGAGGGCGGGGCACAGGGTGTCCTCGTGCTGGGCTGCCTCCAGGACCTCTCTCAGGCGCGCGTGCGCTGGGGCGCCGCGGCCGAGGGATTCCTGTCGCTGTTCCCGACGACCGTCGTGCTCCCTGGCATCGCGGACCGTGCGACGCTCGACGGCATCAGCGCGCTGGCAGGACGCCACCACCTCACGACGAGGTCGGTCTCCACGTCGAGGGGCCGTCGCTCGCTCACGACGTCACTGGTCGAGCGCCCCCGCCTGACAGTGGATGCGATCGCACGCGGCAGCGCGGGACGCGCACTTGTCCTGGATGCTGCGAAGCGGATCGGGTGGGTCACGCTCACGCCCGCGCACGAGGACCCGTCGTTCGCCGCGACCGTCACCCGATGACAGGTCCGACGATCGACCGACGGGTTCGACCCACCTCGCGCCGCGCCAGTCCTTTGGCCGCGAGTGACGCATCCAGCCGCGCGACGGCGAGCAGCGTGGCGGGCGACGTCGCGCGGAAGCGCTCGGCGGCACCGACGGCGTGCCCGCCCTGCAGGTAGGCGTCCACGGATCGCCGCCCGTCCTCCCACGTCGAGAGCTCGCCGGGGTCCCTCGGCCTCGCTCCGAGGACACGGACCGCACGCGTGGCGCGGACTGCGACCGCGGCGCGTCGACCCTCGGCGTCCAGTCCCGGGGCCACCAGCGAGGCTGCCGCCCGGATCCTCGCGGCGCTGTCCCCGAAGGTGCAGGCGATGGCCCACGCCCGGACCACGTCGCGTCCTGCGACGAGCCCCTCGCCGAGCGACCAGGCGAACCGGTGCTCGTCGATCGTGCTCGACGGGCCGCGCGGCACGACGGGCACCGCAAAGGGGATGGCCCGAGCCGCGGTCGAGTCCCAGTGGCCCCGTGCGTCCGAGGTGCTCGGCAGCCGCTTCGCGCCGCCGCGCTCGATCCGCCCGTCGCGCGACCTCGGGACCGACATCGCCGCGACGAGGCCGGCGTCGATGCCCTCCACCCGGTGGGCGCCGCGGTGGTCGACCCAGGCGGCTCGAGACGCGGCAGCGACCAGCCCGTCGCGCATCGTCGCGAGGTAGAGGCCGTCGGCGGCGGCGGCGTGGGCTCGGAGCGATCGCGCGTCGAGCGGCACGCCGTCTTCGTCGCGGGCGCCGACGACCACGTGGCTGTGCAGGTGGGGGTCCCACAGCCGGTTGACGCCGTGGGTGAAGGAGATGACGAGCGGTGCCGCCGGCCGGCCTGCGACGTGGATGCCCTCGTCGCAGAGGTAGTCGACGACGACCTCGACGCCGCGGGCGTGCAGCGCGACGACGGCGGCTGCGACGCGCGGCGGCTCGACGGCCAGCAGGACGCTCACCGGCTTCGGCGCCGCGACGATGACGTCGAAGGCCCTGCGTCCGCTGGCGAGCGGCGACGAGAGCAGCCTCTCGAGCTCGGTGCGCACCGAGGCTGCGGGTCGTCCCCGGAGCACGCGACCGGGAGGGCCGTCGCGCAGCCCTGCGAGCTCGAGCGCGGGGTCGTTCAGGAAGTAGGAGCCGTCACCGCGATAGCCGAGCAGCTTGACCGTCATTGCCGCACCACGACCAACGGTCGCGACGCGCAGGGTTCACGACCGGTATCGCTCGAGCACCCGGGTCGCGGCGGCCGCGGCCGCGCCACGCAGCGCCTCGGGTGCGATGACCTCGGCGTCGGTGCCGGCCTGGAGCAGCAGCCGCGCGAGGAACGCCGGGGACGCCACCGCGAGTCGCACGACGATCCTGCCGTCGGCGAGGTCCCCGGTGAGGTCGACGCCGTCGGTCTCCGCCAGCCACGCCGCGCGCGGGCCGAGCGCCACGTCCACGCGCTCGGCGTCGGCGAACCCGAACACGTCGTCGAACGGCGGCGGGGTGCCGTCGTGGTCGCGAGGCCCGACGTCGGTCGCCTGGTCGATCCGGTCGATGCGGAAGGTGCGCCATCCATCGGCAAGGTGGCACCACGCGAGCACGTAGTAGCGGCCGGCGCGCTCGCGCACCGCGACCGGGTCGATCTTGCGGTCACCGACCGAGTCCGAGGACGCCGAGTAGTAGGTGATGAGCAGCTGGCGGCGGTCGGCGAGCGCGGCTTCGACCGCGGCGAGCGCGGGTGGGAGGTGGGCGTCGACCTCGACGTGCGCGCCGGTCACCGCCTCAAGCTTCGACAGCGCGCGCGCGAGCGCGCCACGATCATCGGCGCCGGTCAGCGCGAGCGCGGCCCTGGCGGACGCCGCAAGCTCGAAGCCGTCGCGCCACGTGAGCTGCGGGCGATACAGGCCACTGTCCACCCAGCGCACGACGTCGCCCTCGTCGTCGTCAAAGGGGACCTGGATGTCGAGGAGGTCACCGTGCAGGAACGGGGGGATCCCCATGCAAGCCGCCTCGAGCAGGACCGTTCGCATGTCATCGCGGGTGAGGCCGAACCGCATCGCGAGCGAGGTGAGCGACGTCGTCCCCTGTTGGGCGAGGGTCGTGAGCACCGCAAGCAGTCGCTGTGCCGGGCTCGGCGAGGTGGGCGCGGGCGCGCGCGCGGAGCGCCAGATCACCCCGCCCGGCGTCGTCGGTGGCGCGTCGCGCACCGCCTCGAGCCATCCGACGACCTCGTCGCGGATCCGTGGCGGCGCGACGACCTCGGCGTGGTGCAGCAGCGAGAGCACCCAGCTGCGAGCGAGGCCCGGCAGCCCCCAGCCGACCGTCACGACCACGGAGCCGTCGTCGAGCCGCTCGGCGTCGGCCTTGTCGTCGAGCTCGGCGAGCACCATTCTCGCGACCGCCGCGTCGACGCGCACCGAGACCGGTCGGCCGAGGTTGCCCGTCTCCCACGGCCGAGCGGCTCGCAGCTCGGCAAGCTGCGCGTCGTCGAGCACCGCGGTGCCTGGCTGGTCCACCTTGGGGATCCCACTGATCCGGTCGACCCGGAATTGACGGAGCGCTCCTTTGTCGAGGTCCAAGGCGCCGAGGTACCAGCGGTCGCCGTGCCTCGTGAGCGTCCCCGGCGCGACGTGGCGTTCCTTGTCCTTATGCGTGAACCGCACGGCGCACTTCCCGCCGATCGCGCGGTAGAGGTACGGCAGCGCCGGAAGCGACGCCAGCGTGCCCGACGGCATCGCCGGCGGCACGTCCAAGAGCACCCTCGAGACGCCGTCGCCGCCGAAGCCGAGCATCGCCGCGGCGATGCCGAGCGCGCGCGCCTCTTCGCCGTCGAGCTCGAGGTCGGGGAGCCAGAACGACGACGGATCGATGCGGTAGCCGACCTGGTCGTCGGAATCCATCGGATACGTCGTGATCTCGATCCCCGCGGTGCGAAGCTCGCGCTTGTCTCGCTCGAACTTCTGGCGGACCGCGTCCGGGCCGCCGTCATAGCCCGGCACCATCGCGCGCAGTCGCGACAGCGAGAGCGGTGTCGTCGTGTTGAGCAGGACTAGAACAAGGTTCGTCTGCCGCTCCTGCTTGTCGACGGTTCGCGTCGCGTGCGGCGCCTCGATCGGGTTCGACATGATCGGGCACACGTTACGCTCGCCACGCCGAACGTCGCCCGTGACGGGCGGGTCGCGCAACGCGAAGCAAGGGCACCTGGAGCATCGATGCGGCGATCAATTGTGACGGGCCGGACGATCTACGAGGACTCGAGGATGACGCTCAGCAGCGTCGCGATCACGTTCCGCGGCTACTGGGCGCCGTTCGGGCTCTCCCGGACGTTCCGGATCACCGAGATCACCGGTCTCGACGAGCACACGCGGAACGATCCAGCGTTCGATGCATGGCCGAGGTGGGGGAAGCGGGGCAAGGCCGTGTGGTTCCCGCTCGACTGGTCGCGGCCCCGCCGGGACGTCGCGGTGGCCCTGCACCGTGCGAACGGATCGACGACGGTGGTGACGCCAGCCAATCCACAGCGGCTCCTCGCGCTGCTCGGCGAGCTCGGCGTCCCCGTCGAGACGCCACCGACGGTCGCCGACTAGCCCACCTCGATGGCGCGGCGCCAGGTCCCCGAGCGACCGCCGGACTTCTCCCAGACCGCCGCATGCTCGAGCGCCATCGTCCGATCTGCGCTCTTGCACATGTCATAGATGCACAATGCGGCGATGGTCGCGGCCGTGATGGCCTCCATCTCGACGCCGGTGCGATCGACGGTGTCGACGTGGACCTCGACCTCGACGTAGGCGTCACCGATGTTGAAGTTCACCGACACGTTGCCGACCATCACGGGGTGGCACATGGGGAGCAGCTCCGCGGCCCGCTTGGCCGCCTGGATCCCCGCGATCCGGGCTGCGGCGAGCACGTCGCCCTTGTGGATCGCGTTGGTCACGATGCTGGCCGTCGTCTCTGGGAGCATCGTGACCCGGCACCGCGCCATCGCCCTGCGAGAGGAGACCTCAGACGGGCCCATCTCCCGCGCAAAGGGGGTGCCGATGGGGTCGAGGTGCAACTGGTGGCGGTCCGGCACTCGCGAAGTCTATGACCGGTGCAGGACCCCGCCCCTTGGGCCGCTAGCATTGGCACTCGTCGTAGTCGAGTGCCAATGACGACGGGGAGACAGATGCCGACCTACGAGTACCGCTGCGAGGCGTGCGCCAATACCTTCGACATCGTCCAAGGGTTCGCCGACAGCCCGCTCACGACCTGCGACGTCTGCGGCGGCGCACTTCGCAAGGTGTACGCCCCGGTCGGCATCGTCTTCAAGGGTTCGGGGTTCTACAAGACCGACAGCCGCACCTCTTCGAGCTCGTCACGCGGGGCGGGCGCCAAGGACTCGGGAGGCGAGGCGGGGTCCAAGGACGCCGCCAAGTCGGACTCCAAGTCCGACTCGAAGCCTGATTCGAAGTCCGATTCCAAGTCCGACTCCGCCTCGGCGCCGGCGTCCGAGGGCTCAAAGAACGGCGCGGCAAAGCCGGCGGCCGCCGCCGCGCCCCGCGGCTCGGCCAAGGACTGAGCTAGCTGCCCGAGACGGCGGCGTCGCTGACCGCCAACGTCTGGCCCGCCGCCACGCCGGGCAGCCAGTCGACGTCCGAGCCGATCGCGGTCACGTCCAGCAGCAGGCGCTGCAACGTCGACGCGACGGTCATCTCGCGGAGCGGCTCGCCGAGCACCCCGCCCGCGATCCTGAGTCCCTCGGCACCGACCGAGAAGTCGCCCGAGATCGGGTTCACGCCCGAGTGCACGCCGGTCACGGACTGGACGTAGACGCCGTCGCCGACGAGCGCGAGGATCGCGTCCGCGTCGAGCTCGCCAGGCTCGAAGTGCAGCGCTCGACAGCCCGCCGTCGGCGTCCCCCCGTAGCCGCCCCGCACCGCCGAGCCTGTCGACGACGTCCCTGCGCGTCGCGCCGACACGGTGTCGAACACGAACGAGGTGAGCACGCCCTGGTCGACGAGCACGTTGCGGCGGCACGCGAGCCCCTCGCCGTCGGTCTGGCTCGCAGAGAGGTGCCGCGTGTCGGTCGGGTCGTCCACGATGGTCACGAGCCGCGAGGCGACGAGCTCGCCCATCCGGTCGGCAAAGAACGACCGCCCCTTGGTGACCGCCTCGCCAGAGAGCGCAGACGAGACGACCGCGAGGAGCGTCGCGGTCACGTGCGGGTCGAAGACGATGGGGCAGTGCATCGTGGTGGGCTTGGACGCACCGAGCATGCGCGTCGCACGGTGCACCGCGTCGAGCGCGGTCGCCTCGACGTCGAGCCCTGACGCGCCGCGCGCGGCCTTGCTCGCGTACCCGGTCTGGTCCCGCCCGCTGCCGTTGGCGATTGCCGCGACGGAGAGCCATGAGACCGACCGGCGCGCGGTCGCGCTGATGCCGGTCGTCGACACCAGGGCGGACTCAGCGGTCGCGTCCCCGTACGAGGCCTCGTCGATCTGGCGGACCCTCGAGTCCGCGGCGCGAGCCGCGCGCTCGAGCTCGAGTGCGAGCGCGATCTTGTCGTCGGTCGGCATCGACGAGAGCGTCGGATCCTCGAGCACGAGCTCGGTGACCGTGACGCCGTCGGGCGTCGCGAAGGCGACCATCTCGTCGGGCGTCGCGAACCGTGCGTTGTCGCGCGCGTCGCGAAGCACCTCGTCGATCACGTCGGGCGCGAGCGAACCCGCGGCCGCGAACCCGACGCGCGCGCCGTCGGCGCCCTCGAGGAGCACCCGGACGCCGATGCCGGACGACGACGCCGAAGTGAGCGACTCGACGTCGCCCTGGTAGGCACGGACCTCGGTCTCGGTGCCGGTCGACACGTAGACCTCAAGGCACTCGCCGGTGGCGGCCCGACTGGCGACGTCGCTCGCGATGTCCAGGACGTCGGTCATGCCGCGGTCCCGCCGACGGTCATCCCAGAGACGCGCATCGTGGCCTGCCCGCAGCCGACCGGCACCGACTGGCCGTCCTTGCCGCAGGTCCCCGGCGTCATCGCGAAGTCCGTCCCGACCGCATCGACCCTCGAGAGGATCTCGGGTCCGTTGCCGATGAGCTGGCAGTCGCGGAGCGGTGCGGTCAGCTTGCCGTCCTCGATCAGGTAGGCCTCGGACGTGCCGAACGTGAAGTCCCCGGTCGCCGTGTTCACCTGGCCCCCGCTCAGCTGCTTGACGTAGATGCCGTAGGGGGTCTGCGCCACGATCTCGTCGGGGTCCTCCGTGCCGGCCAGAAGGAAGGTGTTGGTCATCCGGACGAGGGGCAGCGACCGGTAC